>CALEZI010000102.1 GCA_937928755.1 uncultured Rhodanobacteraceae bacterium
GAGCCAAAATGCATCGGAAATTTCTTCAGCCAATTAATGGCAAACCACACTAGCGTGCCACCCGTGGCCGCATCATGATCGCTTCTTCGCGCTCCTGCTCTTCCAGGTTGAGCGCCATCTCGTCGATGTCGTGTTCGAGCTCCGGCAGCAGCACGCCATCGAGCGCGCGTGCGCGGCGGGAGGTGCGGCGATACTCGTGGTCGAGCCGTTCCAGGTTGCCAGAGACCGCGGCGAGCTCGGTGCCGACGCGCAGCAAGTCCGCGTGCGCCCGTGCACAGGCGTCCGCTTCGGGCGTGCGCAGCAGCGGGTCGACCACCACCGGCAAGCGGATATCGGTGACTACATCGACCAGCGGCACGCCCATCACTGAACTTTTGCGGATGTTCAGGGCGAGTCCACCCATGCTTGCCGGATCCAGCGGATAAAGCGCCAGTCCTTGCAGCCCGTGACGACCGAGCGCCGCGCGCAGCGTGTCCTCGGCGCGCACCTGCAACGTCGCATACTCGCGCCACAGGGCCTCGAAACGGGTCAGCTCGCGCAGCATCGCGCCCGCCAGCAGCAGGCACTTTTCGTCCAGGAAGGTGTAACCCTCGCGCATCGAATGGCGCTCGTCGCGCAGTTCGAGCAAAGTGCTGCGGGTCGCAACCCGATCGTTCATGGCGCTGCGCTACCCAGGTGTTCGGCAATCTGCCTGTCCGACAACCGGGTCAACTCGTGCCAGGGCAGGCTCGCCAGCAGACGCCAGCCGACGGCCATGCTCTGCTCCAGCGAGCGCGGTCCGATTTGATGCACGAGTTGGGATTCGAAGGCTTCGCCGAAGACCAGGTAGCGCCGGTCGCTCTCGGCCAGGCCTTCCTCGCCGACGACGCTGGCGAGCACGCGCGTCTGCACCGCACGCGCGTAGCTGGCGTAAAGCTGGCTGGCCAGCGCCGGATGGTCCGGGTGGGTGTAGCTGCCGCCGGTGCCGTCCTTGGCCAGGCGCGAAAGGCTCGGCAGCACCGCGATCGGCGGCGCGAGACCGCGGCGGTTGAGCTCGCGAGACAGCACGATCTGGCCTTCGGTGATAAAGCCGGTCAGGTCGGGAATCGGGTGCCCGATGTCGTCCGCCGGCATGGTCAGGATCGACAACTGGGTCAGTGTGCCGGGTTGGCCACGCAGGCAACCCGCGCGTTCGTAGAGCGACGCCAGATCCGAATACAGGTAACCGGGAAATCCCTTGCGCGCCGGAATCTCGCCCTTGCTCGACGACACTTCGCGCAGCGCCTCGCAGTAGTTGGTCATGTCGGTGAGGATGACCAGCACGTGCTTGCCTTCGACGAACGCCAGGTACTCGGCCGCGGTCAGCGCATAACGCGGCGTCAGCAGCCGCTGCGTGCTGGAATCGCTGGCCAGGTTGAGGAACAGCGCGGTGCGCTCGAGCGCGCCGCTCGCCTGCAGCGCGCTGCGGAAGTGCTCGGCGCTGTCGAACGGCAGACCAATGCCGCAGAAGACGATGGCGAAATCGCCCCCGCTGTCGCCGCGCAATCGCGCATGGCTGGCGATCTCGCTGGCAAGGCGGTCGTGCGGCAATCCGCCGCCGGAAAAGATCGGCAGTTTCTGCCCGCGCACCAGGCTGTTGAGCACATCGATCGCGCTGATCCCGGTTTCGATGAAGTCGCGCGGCAGTGCGCGCGCCACCGGGTTCATCGGCAGGCCGTCGATCGGATAGTGGCCCTGCGCCGCGATCGGCGGCCCGCCGTCGATCACCTGGCCGACGCCATTGAAGATGCGGCCGAGAATGCCCGGGCCGAGCTGGAACGACAGCGGTTCGCCGCGAAAGCGCACCACGCTGTGCTCAAGATCCAGTCCCGCGGTCGACTCCAGAACTTCAATGGTCAACGTGTCCTGATCGATCGCTGCAATGCGCCCCAGCCGCGCGCGACCATCGACGCCACGGATCTCCACCGCGTCGCCGAGACCGACATCCAGCGTGCGTTTGAGAAACAGCAGCGGGCCGTCGAGCTTCTGAGCGGCATGCTCAACCAGCAGCAGCGGGTGCATCGTCAATTCCTCGATGGTTCCGGGAGCGATTCCGGAGACTGCATTTTTGTCCGCAAAGGACGCAAAGGACGCAAAGGGAAGCGAAGCAAACACACTTGTCGCGCAAGGAGTTCCAGACGGTTCTTCCGCTCACGATCTTCTGGCTCCTTTTTGCGTCCTTTGCGTCCTTTGCGGAAAAAGTCTCTTTGTTCATTGACTTACGATGCGCTCGATGAGCCCGTTGCGCCCAGCGCCGCAAACTCCGTCTCCATCCGCGCCAGCAGCGCGTCGAACTTGGGCATGTCCTCGTTGCCGATCTCCTCGCCCATGCGCGCCAGCGAGCGCAGGCAGGGCAGGGTACTGATGGCGCCGAGATCGACACCGGCGTCGAGTGACTCCAGCGCCAGATCCATCCAGCGCGCGACCAGCCGCATCATTGCGGCCTGCTTCGCGGGCGCGGCGATGCGGTCGACCGGGGAGAACGCCGACTGGCGCAGGATCGCTTCGTTGAGCAGGTCGGCATTCAGCAGCGTCAGTTGCTGCCGTGGCGGCAGCGCGTCCTTGCCAATGATCCGCGCCATGCGTTGCAGGCGCGCCTGTTCCTCCAGCAGCGAGAGGAAACGGCGGCGCAGTGACCACCAGGCATCGTTGCCCTGGGTGGCCCACCAGGCGACGAAGTCCTGTGCGTTTTCGGAGTAGGAATTCAGCGGATGAATTGCCGGATAGAAACGCGCATGCGCACGATTGACATCCAGTACCCAGAACGCCTTCACGTAGCGTTTGGTGTGGTTGGTCACAGGCTCGGAGAAGTCGCCCGAAGGCGGGCTGACGGCGCCGATCAGGGTCACTGATCCGGTCTCGCCGCCCAGGGTCTCCACCAAACCGGCGCGTTCGTAGAAGTCGGCCAGGCGGCTCGCCAGGTACGCCGGATAGCCGCCCTCCCCGGGCAGTTCGCCGAAGCGGCCGGACACCTCGCGCAGCGCCTCCGCCCAGCGACTGGTGGAGTCGGCCATCAAAGCCACATGCAGGCCCTGGTCGCGGAAATGCTCGGCGACAGTGACGGCGCTGTAGATGCTGGCCTCGCGCGCAGCCACCGGCATGTTCGAAGTGTTGGCGATGATCACCGTGCGTTCCATCATCGGCCGGCCATTGCGCGGGTCGATCAACGTCGGGAACTCTTCGAGCACGCCGGCGATCTCGTTGCCGCGCTCGCCGCAACCGAGGTAGATGATGACGTCGGCGCTGCACCCGCGCGCCAGCGCTTCCAGCAGTACGGTCTTGCCGGTGCCGAAGCCACCCGGAATCGCCGCTTTACCGCCGAGCGCCACTGGGAACAGCGAATCGATGATGCGCTGCCCGGTCACCAGCGGCGCGTTGGTCGGAAGGCGCCGCCGCACCGGTCGTGGTGTGCGTACCGGCCACCCCTGACGCATCGCGAAGCCATGCTCGCGCCCGTCGAGGGCGCGTACGCGGCAGATGATGGCGTCATCGGCGTGCTGCCCGGCGGCGGCGATTTCGAGGATCTCGCCGGCGCAGTCGGGTGGGCTCAAAATGCGTTGCGCTGGCGCTTCCCCGCGTCGCGCTTCGGCCACGACCTGCCCGCCAACAATCTGCGCACCGACCGCCAGACGCGGCCGGAATTCGAACAGGGCAGGGGCGCCGACCGGTTGCGATCCGGCTCTGACATGAGTGACATCGACGCCACCCAAGGGGCGTAGCAGGCCATCGAACATGCCGCCGAGCAGTCCGGGGCCGAGCGTGATCGCCAGCGGCAGGCCGCTGCCTCTGACCTCGACGCCCGGTCGCAGCCCGCTGGTGTCTTCATAGACCTGCACCAGGATCTCGCTGCCCTCGATGCGCACCACCTCCCCGAGCAGACTGCGTTCGCCGACGCTGACCGACTCGCGCAAGGCAAACGCCCCCTCGCAGCGGGCGCGCAGCACCGGACCGGCGATCCACTGGACCCACGCGCGCGCGCTCATGTTGCTGCCTCGCGTGCGCGTAGCAGCGCCGCCGCCAGGCTGTCCTGATCGGACAGCAGGCCCGCCAGGCTGGCATCGATGCAATTGCCGTTACCGAAAATGCACACTCCGGCGCGCAGTGCGGGGTCGGCCTGGAAACGAAACGGGAACGGCGAGAGCTCGGTACCGCCGAGCGCTTCAATGTCCTCCGGCTGCAGGCCGGGCGCGTAATCGATGCGCCATTCGCCGGGCGGCAGCGAATGGCGCGCCTGCAGCAACGCCTGATGCAGCCAGCGCAGCCGTGCTTCGCGTCGGTGCCAACGCGCGATCAAGGCCGCGGGCAGCAGCGCCATGGCCTGCGCCAGAAAGTCCCTGGCTGCATTCTGCTGCGCGAGCCGCAGGCGCGTTGCGCGTTGCGCCGCGGCGGCAGCGACGCGCTGCGTGGCGCGCTGACGGGCTTCGTTCAAGCCGCTGCGCACGCGCTCGCGCGCCTGCGCATGCGCCTGCTGCAGCATTTCGAGCGCCTGGTTGCGCGCGCTGCCGAGAATTTCCGTACGCCGACGCGCGCAATCCGTTTCGATCAGGTCGAGCAGCGCCCGCTCTTGTGCGCTCACGTTCACAACACGTCCATTCCCAGTTGGCGACGTACGCGTTGCGCCAGTTCCGACGGCGACCTCAGCGCTTCGGTGTCGGGCAGGACCCACAGCAATGGAAGCGTCGCGTGGCGCGCCTTATCGAGTACTGCCGGGGGGAGGTTTGCTGCGCTGGTCGCCGCAAGCAGGACCAGATCGGCGCTGCCGCAGGCCGCGTCGAACATCGCGCCGAGTTCGTCGAATGCCGCGGCGCTGCTGGTCTCGATGCCTGCCAGTCGCCAAGCTGCTGCGCGTGCTTCGTCGCCGAGATAAACCGCGCCGCCCATGATCAGGCGCCACCGAGGCGGTTGAGGATCAGGATCGACACGATCAGGCCATAGATGGCGATGCCCTCAGCCAGGCCGACAAAAATCAGCAGGCGGCCGAACAACTCCGGCTTTTCCGCCAACGCCCCGACCGCGGCGGTGCCCACGCGGGCGACCGCGATGCCGGCACCGATCGCCGATGCCGCAGTCGCCAGTGCGGCGGCCATGAACGCGTAGCTCAAGGCGGTTGGATCGATCGCGCCTGCGCTGTTCGCTTCCTGCGCCAGCGCAGCGGGCATCAGCAGCACCAGGCTGCAGAGAATGGCCAGGATCAACACGGCGCCGAGCACCAGCCGCAAACGTGGGCTGGCGACGGCCGTTGGCGTGGACAGTTTCATTCAGACCTCCCGGGTCATCGATGGGGGTGGCGGCAGCGGCAGGAATACGCGTCCGGCGCCGGTCAGGAAGCGCGTGAAAAATTCGAACAGCACCAGACGCGTGGTCTGGATCGACACCACCAGAGCCTCCAGGATCAGAATCAGCGCGTTGCCGAGGATCAGTACCAGCAGACCGGCGACGCCATGACCCGCGGCCACTGCGAGTGCGACCACGGCGCTCGAAAGCCCGGCGTGCGCCAGCGCAAAAGCGCCGACTCGCGCGAAGGACAAGGTGTTCACCAGCAACTGCAGCGTGCGCTCGAGCAGTTCACCGAGCGCGCCTGCCAGCGACCCGATGCCGCGCTGGTGGAGCTGCGCTGCCAGCCCGCTCCACAGCACGCCGCACGCGGCCAGCCACGGCCCTGCGTGGTCGAACAGCGCCAGCAGCAGTCCGATGTAGACGACAACGCCGCCGGCGTCGCGACGCAACCACTCGCTGAGGCAACCGCGCCACCACGCGCCAAGGCCATTGAGCGCGAGCCCGAGCAGCAACAGCAGCGCGCCGCCCACCAATGGCGCGGTGAGCACCGCAATCGGTTGCTGCAACGGCTGCAACCACAGGGGTTCGATCAGGTGTTCCAGCGCGAACACGCTGCCGTACACCCAGCCGAACAACATCGAGGCCAGGCCAGCGCTCAGCATCAGACGTCCGGTCGGATGCCGCCGTTGCAACCAGAGGCCCGCGGCGGCGATCACCGCGCCCTGGCCGATGTCGCCGAACATGTAGCCGAACAGCAACGGGGCGACAATGGCGACCACCGGCGTCGGGTCGGCTTCGAAGCGACCGGGCACGCCAAAGGCGCGGCTGAAGATCTCGAACGGGCGCGCCCAGCGTGGATTGTTGAGCAACAACGGCGGCGTCAGGTTGCCGGGAGGTGCCGGGAAATGCACCAGCGCGCGCACACCACAGTTGGCGATGGCGGCAGCAATCGCCGTGCCGTCGGGATCGCTGGTCCAGCCGGTGACGAAGGCGAGCAGTTCGCTGGTGCGCAGCGCGCGCACGCTGTGGACAATCCAGTCGAGCCGCTGGAGATCGGCCAACGCCGACGCCAGTCTGGTTTCTGCTGCCACCGCTTGCAGGCGCGTCTGGTGCGTCTGCGTGCGGCGGTCAAGTTCGGCCGCCTGCGCGGTTGCCGCGGCATCGGCGTCGCACAGATGTTGCGGCAGCCAGGTCGGGCAGGCAAGCAGCAGCCCGTGACCCGCCGCAATCGGAGCTTCGATGGCGGCTATCGCAGTCGGGCTGGTCAGCAGGACGAAGACCCGGCGGCCATCGTCGAGCAGCAGTTCACGCGCAAGGCCGTGCTCATGCAGGTCAAGTGAGGCGGAACCCGGATCGACCAGCCAGGTGCCGACCAGTTGGCCCGGTCCCGCGGTCGGCGTGCGCGCGGTCTGCGTCCGCCACGCGCGTATTGCCGCTCGCCACAGCAACAGTTCGCGGCGTTCGCGAGCGATCTCCTGCAAGGCAACGATGTCCGGTTCGCACGTGCGACCCCAGATCTGCACCGCATTGAGTGCGTGTTGCAGGGTGCGTTGCGGTGGCTCCGGGCAGGTCGAGCCGATGCCTGGTGGCGGCCAGAACTCCCCGCAGCGCGCCTGCCAGGCGTGAAACTCGGCCAGACCCGGCGCCATTTGCGCCCACTCGGTCGGCATCGCAACGGCGGCATCCGCTTCCAGTTCGACCGCGCCGGTCGCCCCAAGCGCTTCCAGCAGCAGCGACACGTCCTGACGTGCGCAAAGTACTTCGAACCAGCGCGCTGGCATCGGGCGCATCATGCGAGCGCAGCCAGTCGCAGCAACTCGCCGCGTACGCGTTCGTGTTCCAGCCACAACAGCGCGACCGCCGTCAGCAGGTGCACCGGACTCAAGGGATGGCGGCGCATGCGCGCCAACAGGCCCAGTTGCAGGCGTTCGCGCTCGGGCCAACCGTTGCCGGCCGGCAGCGCCGAGAAGCGCTGGCGGTGCTGATGGATGTTGCGCACCAGCAGGGCGAGTTCCGTCCGGTCATCGGCGATCAGCCTGGGCAATCGTCGCTGCAACTCCTGCAGCCAGATGGCATCTGCGGCGAATGGCTGGACGGATGCCGGCTGCTCGAAGATGGCGAGCTCGCCGACCCGCCAATCGGACGGTCGGAAGTTGGTGTGCTTGATGCGTGCATGGCGCAGCGCCGGCAGATCGACCAGCCGAGCGCACCACTTCAGCGCCGGCTGCCAGACGGGATCGGCCCAGCCGCAGAGTTCGTCGAGCTTGTCGATGAAACGCTTGCGCAAGTGGGTTTCGATGCGGTGCGCCCCGCCGTGGCTGCCGAGTCCCTCGATCCAGTCCGCCGCGCCGCTCGCACGCAACTGCTCGATCACACCGGCAAGGCTGCGTGCGGCGCTGACCTGCGCCCATTGCGGGTTGCGCATACGGCCACCGATGCGCGCCCGCAGGCGCGACAACGCATAGTCGTTGTCGCCATGGATCATGGCGATTCCCCGGTCAGTTGGGCGGCAATCGCTTCGACCAGTCGCTGCATGTGGACCAGGTCGTCGTCGTTCAAGCGTTCGTGTTGTGGCGGGCACTGACCCAGCGCCTCGACCTCGCGCAGACTCGCAGCCTCGATCCTCAGTGTCAGTCGCTGCAGACGTTCTCCGGCACGCTCCGAGATGCGTCGGGCGCGGGCGCGCGCGGACTCCAGTTGCGACTGGGCTTCGGCGCGACTGAGCTGCACGGCGGCGCCAGCCGCGGCTTCAGCGGCGAGCACGCGCTCGATCGCCGATTCCACGTCATCCTGCGCAGGGTCGCGGCTGTTCACCGCCTCTCCTCGTGCACGCGCCGGATCCTCGCGCGCGCTCTGCGCAGCAGCCTAGATCATTGACGCTGATACGCGTTGATGGCGATCAAGGGACCTGATCAGCGTCGATCCTCAGTCGGGTTGGGTTGAGCAAGGTGTCCCGTTCGCCCTGAGCCTGTCGAAGGGCGCTCTCGCGAGCCTCGCCCTTCGACAGGCTCAGGGCGAACGGGACTGAGTGGACGCTGCTGCTGAGGTTCGACGCTGATCAGGTCAAGAGAAGGCGGGGCTAGCCCTCACCCGATGGGTGCGCAGTCGCGGACAGTAGAGGGTCGCGGTACTGACTCGGTGACACACCCGTCCAGCGCCGAAATGCGCGCGTGAAACAGCTGGCGTCCGCATAACCAAGGAGATAGGCGATCTCGCTGATCGCATGGCGTTTGTCGCCGAGGTAGCCGCGCGCGAGTTCCAGGCGGGTGCTGGCAAGAACCTGATCGAAATGGGTGCCTTCGTCAGCCAGGTGGCGCTGCAGGCTGCGCAAGCTCAGGTTGAGCGCTGCCGCGACCTGTTCGGCTGCCGGCTCGCCGTTCGCCAGTCGCGGGATCAACGCATCGCGTACGCGGGCGCTGAGTGCGGCGCGATCGAGATCCGCCAGATACTTCGCGATCAGTTCGTCACTGCGGCTGGCCAGTTCGCGGTTGGCCGAATCCAGCGGCAGGTCGCAATCGGCGCGCGCGAAGGCCACCAGATCGTGGCTGGCGCCGAATTCGATCGGCGCGCGCAGGATGCGTTCGAAGCTATCGACCTGCGCCGGTCGTGGTCGGCGCAGCGCCACTCGCAGTGGCACCAGTTGGCGGCCGGCCAGGCTGCGCGAGGTGCGCAGCAACAAGGAGATGAAGGCGTCGACCGATTCCGGCGCGGGGTGCGTCGTCCCCGACGGTGGATGGACCACCAGTTCGCACGCTTCGGCGGACTCGCGCAGTTCCAGTTCGCTGACATCGCTGGCGATACGGAAGTAGCGCACGATGCGCTGCAGCATGTCGCGCAGGGTGGCACTGGCCATGATCGAATAGCCGAGCGCATGGAAGGTGGTTGGCACGACGTTGCTGGCAACCGCCAGACCGAGGCAGGGATCGCCGGTCGCAGCCACCGCCAGACGCCACAACTCGGTCGTCCGCTCAACCGGGTAGCGCGCATTCGGGTCGTCGAGCGCGGCGAGATCCAGGCCCGCCTGCGCGAACAGCGCAGCACTGTCGATGCCGCGCGCGTCCAGCGTGCGGCGGATCGCCTTGGCCCAACTGGTCAAAACTGTGGCACGTTGGGGCACGTAGAGGGTCTGTGCTGGTCAGGAATACGGCAATTTGAAGAGTCGTTTTGTCCGCAAAGGACGCAAAAGACGCAAAGAAAGCAGACGTCTCGGGTAACTACGCGAAGTTGACTTCCCCGGCAATCCTCGCAACATGTTGCTTTCCTTTGCGTTCTTTGCGTCCTTTGCGGACAAATGATGACCCGGCTGATTGCCGCATGGTCTGATGGGCCAGCAAACGCTGGAACCGCGCACATTGCCCGACGGCTCCCAGAATCACGGCTGCTGGCGCTTGCAGTCAAGCGATTGGCATCCACGGTCAGGCGCAATCGGGATCGCAGCGATTACTGTTCGCAACAGACGATTGCCGCCGAGCAGCGACCATGCCTGACGAATCTGGCCCACTGCCAAGCACCGACGCAGAGCGGAGCGACGAGATTCGCCGCGTCGTCAACGCCGCTTCGACTGAACTGCGCCAGCGTCATCCATGGTTGCGTCATCAGGACGCGATCGGCGCCGGCATTCTTGCCTTTGCGCTGACCGGCATGGTTGCCTGCGGCTACGGCTACATCCAGGGCGTCATGCCGGCCTGGCTGGTGATCCCACTGGTGGCGTTTTTCGCCTCGCTGACGCATGAGCTGGAACACGATCTGATCCACTGGATGTACTTTCGCAAGCGGCCGTGGGCGCACCATTTGATGATGGCGCTGGTATGGCTGGCGCGGCCGAGCACGATCAATCCATGGGTGCGGCGCGAACTGCACTTCGAGCATCACAAGTTCTCTGGAACGATGCAGGATCGCGAGGAACGCGGCATCACCAATGGAGAACGCTGGGGGCTGCCGCGTCTTTTGATGCTGGCCGACGCCGGCTTCTCGGTGTGGTGGCGCATCCGCCGGATCCCCGACGCCGCGCAGCGCCGCAAATTGTGGAAGCGGGCGCTGACGATCTACTTCCCGCTCGGCTGGATCCACTGGGGCGCCTGGTATGCGTTCCTGCTGGCGCATGCCACGCTCGGGCTGGCAGCAATGTTCGGTTTCGCGCTGCAGGAGCCCGCGGGTCTGGCGGTGCTCGACACCGTGGTCGTGATCTGGATTGCACCGAACGTGTTGCGCAGTTTCTGTCTGCATTTCGTCAGCAGCAACATGCACTATTTCGGTGACGTCGAGCCGGGCAACGTGATCCAGCAGACCCAGGTGCTGAACGTCTGGTGGCTGTTGCCATTCCAGGCCTTCTGCTTCAACTTTGGCGGCACCCACGCGATCCATCATTTCGTCGTCAAGGAGCCGTTCTATGTCCGTCAGCTCACTGCAAGAACGGCGCATCGGGTGATGCGCGAGATGGGCGTGCGCTTCAACGATCTCGCCAATTTTCGTCGCGCCAATCGCTGGAACGACTCCGTGTCGACAGGAGCCGCCGGATGAGTGCCATGACCCGCGCCGACTTCCCGCACTTCCAGGTCATCGGCACGCGCTGGAAGGACAATGACCTCTACGGCCACGTCAACAACGTCGAGTACTACAGTTACTTCGACACGGTAATCAATGCCTACCTGATCAAGAGCGGTGGCCTCGACATCCACGCCGGCGCGGTGATCGGTGTCTGCGCCGAATCGCACTGTCGCTTCCACGATTCGCTGGCTTTCCCGTATGACGTCGACGCCGGATTGCGGGTGGTTCATCTAGGGCGCTCGAGCGTGCGCTACGAGATCGGATTGTTTGCTTCTGGCGTCGAAGCGATCGCTGCGCTCGGTTGGTTCGTGCATGTGTTCGTCGACCGCAACACGCGTCGGCCCACCGACATTCCGCCCGCGCTGCGCGCGGCGCTCGAGCGTATCCGCGTCGACGCCGCGCCATGAAGGTGCGCGCGGCGGTGCTGCGGGAACTGGGGTTGCCACAGCCCTACGCGCAGTCGCGCCCGCTGACCCTGGAAACCCTCGAACTCGATCCACCCGGACCCGGCGAGTTGCGGGTGCGCATGCTGGCGGCCGGCCTGTGCCACTCGGATCTGTCGGTGATCGATGGCAACCGGCCGCGGGTGATGCCGATGGTGCTCGGTCACGAGGCGTGCGCCGAGGTGATCGAGCTGGGGCCGGATGTAACCGGTTTTGCGCCTGGCGATCGCGTTGTACTGTCGTTTGTGCCGAGTTGCGGCCATTGTGCGCCGTGCGCCAGTGGTCGTGCGGCGCTGTGCGAGCCGGGTGCGCGTGCCAACCTTGCTGGCACCTTGCTGGCCGGTCAGCGTCGCTGGCACGACCCGCAGCAGGCATTGAACCACCACCTCGGGGTGTCGGCATTCGCCGAGTACGCGGTGATTTCGGCACGCTCCGCGGTCAAGGTGCCGCACGATCTCGATCCGGCAATCGCCGCATTGTTCGGTTGCGCAGTCCTGACCGGCGTCGGTGCCGCGATCAACTGCGCCCATGTGCAACCCGGGCAGAGCGTGGCCATCATCGGCCTCGGAGGCGTCGGCATGGCCGCGCTGCTCGGCGCGCAGGTCAGTGGCGCGCACCCGATCGTTGCCGTCGATGTGCATGACAGCCGTTTGCAGTCGGCGTTGATGCTCGGCGCCACCCATGCGGTGCACGCCGATGCCGATGCAACTGAGCAGATCCGCGAGCTCACCGGCGGCGGCGCCGAGGTGGTGATCGAATGCGTCGGCAGCGATCAGGCGCTGGCGCTGGCGTACGCGGCCACCCGTCGCGGTGGCACCACAGTCACCACCGGGTTGCCGCATCCGGCACAGTTGTTCAGTGTGCCCGCGGTCAGTCTGGTCGCGGAGGAACGCACGGTGAAGGGATCCTACATGGGCACCTCGGTGCCATCGCGCGACATCCCGCGCTACATCGATCTGTATCGTGCCGGTCGGCTGCCCGTCGATGCGTTGCTGACGCACCGGTTGCCACTGGAACAGATCAACCTGGGATTCGATCGTCTGGCGCACGGCGAGGGCCTGCGTCAGGTCGTCGTGTTTGGTGAGGCGAGCGCATGAGCGCCGCACCGGTGCGCAATGCCTGGGGCCTGCTGCTGGTGTTGACGCTGCTCAACATCATCAACTTTGCCGATCGCTATCTGATCATCGCCTTCTCCACGCGCATCGTGCCGGAACTGGGTCTGAGCAACCTGCAGTTCGGGTTGCTCACCGGCATCGTGTTTACCGCGGTGTACACCATCTTCGGCTTGTTCCTCGGTTCGCTCGCCGATCGCGTGCATCGCCCGCGACTGATCGCTGCGGGCCTCGCGTTGTGGAGCGCATTGACCGCGCTGACCGGATTTACCCGCAATTTCCTGCAGATGGCGCTGGCGCGGATGTTTGTCGGTGTCGGTGAGGCCGCACTGACGCCGGCGGCGCTGTCGATGCTGTCGGACCGCTTCAGTACCGATCAGCGCGCGCTGGCCAACAGCATCTATTACCTCGGCATCCCGATTGGCATCGGCGGCAGCTTCATCCTCGCCAGCGTGCTCGGACCGTTGCTTGGATGGCGCGGAAGTTTCGTCGCACTGGGCCTGATCGGGATCGTGGCGGCCTTGCTGGTCGTGTTGTTCATGCGCGATCCGACTCGGTCTCGCGAAGGAACCGGGCGCGGCGGTTCATTGCGCACCAGCATGGCCGGGCTGATGCATGAACTGAAGACCAATCGCGCTTTCGGACTGATCCTGCTGGGGTGCATCGCCGCCAGTTGCGTGCAGGGTGCAGCGGTTCTGGATCTGCTGTGGTGGGTCAAGGAACGCGGCTTCGAGGAGACCCACGCGCAGCAGTTGAATGGCTCGATGTTCCTGCTCGGCGGCATCTGCGGCTCGCTGCTCGGTGGCTACATGGCCGACCGCATGCACACGCGGATGGACGGCGGGCGCCTCAAGTTCCTGGCCGTCGCTTATGCGCTCGGTATCCCGCTGATGCTGCTGTTCCGGGTGATCCCGGCTGACCACGCGGCATTCCTGCCGCTGGCGTTTCTCGGCAACGCGGTGTTCATGGTGGTGTTCGGGCCGGCGCTGGCGACGCTGCAGGAAATCGTGCCCGCCCAGCATCGCGCCGCGACCGTGGCGCTGTTCGTGCTGGTGACGTCGTTGATCGGCTCCGCCGGTGGCTCCGCCATCGTCGGCGGTCTCGCCGACGCCTTTGCGGCCGCCGGCAACACCGAGCCGATCACGCTGGCGATCATGAGCACCCAGGCGGTTGGCTTGCTGACGATTCCGGCGTTTCTGCTGGCGGCGCGTCAGGCTCCGCGGATGCCGTGAGATGGGCTGTTGTAGGAGCGACGTGCACGTCGCGACCGAGGATGCGCCGCAGCTGATGGTCGCGACGTGCACGTCGCTCCTACAACGCAACTTTGCAGCAAGCCGGAGGCCACCATGGGTAACCCGAAGCGCAGCCTGGATCCGCTGAATGTCCGATGCGAGGACGATCATCCGCAGTTCGTGTCGGCGGCGGCGCGCGGCCTGGCGATCCTGCGCTGCTTCGACTATGGCGAGCAGTTTCTCGGCAATGGCGAACTGGCGCTGCGCACCGGATTGCCCAAGCCCACGGTGTCGCGGCTGACCTTCACGCTGGCGACGCTCGGATACCTGAGCTACTCCCGGCACCACGAGAAGTACTCGCTCGGCACGGCGCTGCTTTCGCTCGGCAACACCTACCAGCGTTGCAGTCCGGTGATCGGCATCGCCCAGCCGCTGTTGCGTCGATTCGCTGAGGAAACCGCTTGCACGGTGATGCTCGGCGCGCCGGATGGGCTGCGCATGGTGCTGCTGGCGATTGCGCAGATGCGCGAGTGTCCCGAGTTCAATCTCGAAGTCGGCGCCCGGGTTCCGCATGGCCTCACCGCACTCGGGCGTGCGGATCTGGCGGCACGACGACCCGAACTGTTCGCAGAAGAAATGGCCGAGTTCCGCAAGGATTGTCGAGCCTTCGAATGGCCGCGCATCCGCGACGGCATCCTGCAGGCACGCGCCGATGTCGAGCGCCTCGGTTTCTGTTATTCGATCGGTGAATGGCGTCCCGGCATTTACGCCGTCGGCGTGCCGATGGTCTCGGTCGACCCCGATCGCATCCTCGCCTTCAGTTGCGGCGGCAGCGCCGACGACATGACCCGCGAACGCCTCACCGACGACCTCGGGCCACGCCTCGTGGCATTGCGCGACAAGGTGCGGGCGGCGACCAAGGGCGTGTTCTAGTGTGGTTTGCCATTAATTTGTTGAATAATTTCCGCGCCTTTTGACCCGAATGCGTCGTTGTTCGTCGTCGCCATAGCCCTGCTATGACTCCTCCTCTCGCCTAGCCTCGAGCCAAAATGCATCGGAAATTTCTTCAGCCAATTAATGGCAAACCACACTAGCACCTGAAAGTAGGTCACGTTGCCCGCAGGGCTACGTGACAAACATCCCGACGTCACGTAGGCCTGCGGCCAACATGACCTACAACTTTTTGTCCGCAAAGGACGCAAAGGACGCAAAGAAGGCAAAGACTAGATTCAGGCTGGCGTCGTCTCATTCGACGACCGTCTCTCTCCTGCTTTTCTTTGCGTCCTTTGCGTCCTTTGCGGACAAGTTTTCAATGGCCTTTGCATGACTTGTGGGAGCAACCTGTCGCCAAAGCTCGCGACTCGAGGTCGCTCCCACAGTTTGATTCCAGCGGCCGCTAGAACTGCATCCGGAACGTAGCTCCATAGGTCTGCGGCGCGGCGAGGAACGCATTCCACGACCCGGTCTGCAGCGGCGCGTCGAAACCAACCTGGATGTACTCCTCGTCGGTCACGTTCTGCGACCACAGCTCGATCAGCCAGGTGCGGTCGGCCGCGCCGATGCCAAGGCGGGCGTTGACCACGGTGTAGGCCTCCTGCAGCTTTTCCGGATCGAGATCGGAGCCGGTGTTGTAGTCCGACGAGTACTTGGCGCCGATGTTGAAGCGGCCGATCAGGCTGCTGCCGAAATTCCACTCGTAGTTCAGTGCCGCAGACGACGACCACAGCGGCGCGAAACTGAGGCGACTGTTGGGCAGACGCACCAGGTCGGCGTCGGGCAGCGGATCCGGACCGTACTGGCTGTCGGCGTAGGTGACGCCGCCCTGCAGCGTGAGCCCGTCGATGGCGGTCTGCCACATCGCTTCCAGTTCGGCGCCCCGGGTCGTCACTTCCTTGACCGAACGCACGACGAACGTCGTCCCGAGGAAACTGTTGAGCTGGAAGTCCTCGTAGTCCTGGTAGAACACCGCTCCGTTGAGCAGCAATTTCCCGTCGAGCCAGATGGTCTTTGCGCCGATCTCGTAGCTGTCGACGAACTCGCCGGGGAATGAGGTGTCGGTCACCGGCACCACACCGCTGCCGCCGGTGGTCAGTCCGTTGGACGTCTGTCCGCGGTCGAGGTTGAAACCGCCAGCCTTGTAGCCGCGCGCGAACGAGCCGTAAGTCATCAGGTCCTCGTTCCAGCGATAGGCTGCCTTGAAGGTGCCCGACCATTCGTCCTCACCCTGTTCCTGGTGGGTTTGCCGACCGGCGTGCAGTGGATTCGACCACGGCAGGCACATGAATCCGATCACCGTCGGCACCGTGGCGCCGAGTGCGGCGGTTGGAACTCCGCGTGACGCCAATGCAGCACCGACCTGCGACGGGTTCGCCAGCGCGGCAGCGCAGCCGAGCGATCCGTTCGGACTTGCGAAGCGTGAATCCACCTCCTTGTCCTCGCTGGTGTAGCGCAGGCCGAGCGCCAGATCGAGCGAGTCGGTCGCATGCCAGGTGTTGTTGGTGAACAGGGCCAGGCTCTCGGCGTTCTGGTCGTAGCGATCGTCTGCACTTTCGCCAATGAAACTGGTGCCGAAGGGTCGTCCGGCGGCTTGCGACAGGAAGGTCGCTGGATTGTTGGTGTTCACCGTTCCCGGCGGAAACGAGCCGGCCACTCGATTGAGCAGGGCGATCGACAGATACGGCTCGTACACGCTGCCGAGGATGGTCTGGCCGTGCCGCTCAAGATCCTCGTCAGCGTAGAACAGGCCCGCCATCCAATCGATGCTGTCGGTATTGCCGGTCAGCCGCAGTTCCTGGCTGAAGGTGTCGAAACCGTCTGAGGCCTGCTCCGGTCCGAAGTTGCGATACCAGATATCGGCGGTGCTGTAGTCGAGATCAGCGCCGTTGATCGTCTGCCATTCGCGCGATGCGGTGATCGAAGTCAATCGCGCGCCACCCAGCGCGGCCATGTCCCAGTTGGCCTCGACCGAGATACCCTGGTCGTGAATGCTCTGGCGCGTGTCGCGATTGCTCCACGCCTCCCGCGCGAACGGATCGGCAACCGGCGCGACGCCGGAATCGGGCGCCACCGCGTCGACGATACCGGCGACGGAGCCGCGCACGATGGTCACGCCGGCACAACAGCGCTCGTCGCGCTCGGTGTTGTCCAGCGCGATGTTGATGCTGAGATTCTCGGTCGGCTCCATCAAGAGTTGCGCCCGGACCGAATAAAAATCCTGGTCGACGTCTTCGTCATTCGTGCGCGGACCGCCGCCGGTGTGCACATCGAGGAAGCCGTCGCGTATGCGCTGGGTCGCGAACACGCGAAATGCAGCGGCATCACTCAGGGCGCCGTTGTAGGAGCCGGAGTAGCCGAAGGTGCCGTAGTTGCCGGCGGTGATCTCGCTCTCCACGGCGGTTTCGAACGCAGGCTTGCGGGTGACCACGTTGATCAGGCCGGCCGAGGTGTTCTTGCCGAACACCGTACCTTGTGGCCCCTTCAGCACCTCGATCCGTTCGAGTTCGCCGAGATCGCCGAAACCGACCCCATTGCGTGCGCGATAGATGCCATCGATGACCACGCCGACCGAGGATTCGAGGCCGGTGTTGTCGCCCACCGTGCCGATGCCTCGAATGCGTGCGGTAGTCAATGCCTCGTTCGAGGTCGACGTGACGGTAAGACCGGGCACCAGGATCTGCAGGTCCTTGATGTCGCGCGCACCCATGTCCTTGAGTTGCTGGTCGGACACCACCGTGATCGAGATCGGCACATCCTGAAGTTGCTCTTCGCGCTTTTGCGCGGTCACCGTGATGGCACCGAAGGTCTGCTCGGCGGCGACGTCGGCGTCAGCCGGCGTCGCCGACTGCTGTGCCAGCAAAGGTGCCGTGACGCCGGCGGCGAGCGCGGTGACGATGCATCGGACCAGCAGATGACGAACCGGTGAGCGTGAAACCATGGTGATCCCCTCCCCAGGGTGGTGACAGAAAGAGCCGCACACTGCGGCTCACGGCTCTGTCCCGAGGGCGGGTTTCAGTGCTTTGCAGTCGCAGGCATGAGCCAACTTAGCAAAGCGGTTTTTGCGAAAACGAAACTTGCGGAGGGAAGCATCAACAGCTCCGAAATCCCGTCATTGCGAGATCCCTTTTTCGGCCCGAAAATGCTCACCGGCCATGAACCGTAGGTTGGGCTAAGCGCAGCGTGCCCAACATCCCGCGTAATGTTTGGGCACGGCTGCGCCTTGGCCCAGCCTACCTCGGTCGGTTCATTGCGAGTCGCGCAGCGACGAAGCAATCCAGTGACTTTGCTCCGGATCCGACTTCAGCAGAACCAGGAAGAGTCACTGGATTGCTTCGCTGCGCTCGCAATGACGACTGATTCGGCGGCTACACCGGCTCACTCAAAAACCGCATGCGCGCAGATTCGATCAGCGCCTCCAACGGGTGGCCCTCGCGCAGCGCCACGAACACGGTGTCGTCGCCGGCGATCGTGCCGGCCTGGCCGGGCAGGGGCTGATGATCGAGCACCGCAGCTACCGCATTGGCAAAACCGGGACGGGTGCGCAGCACGATCAGGTTGGGCGGGGCGGCGATCACGGCGAGTGCGCTCGGGCTGCCATCGCCGGGCGGTGCATAACGACCGCCGCGTTTGCTGATGCCGAGGCGCGTCAGATGACGCGACAGGGTTGGCTGGCTCACCACCTTGCCGGCCCGGGCAAGTGCCTCCTGGAGCTCGAACTGATCGGCGATGCGTTCATTGCTGATCAGTTCCAGCAGGGTCTGGTCGAGGTCTCCGGCGGTGCGTGCCATGGGCTTGTGCTCTCGGTGGAATGTGCATAATATGCGTCTTGGTCGCATTTTATGCAAATCTATTCATGTCCGCACTGCTTGAAACCTACGCCGCGTTTCCGTTCGTGCTCGATCGCGGGGCGGGCGATCGCGTTTGGACTGAAGAGGGCGTCGAATACTACGACTGGTACGGCGGGCACTGCGTGACCTCCACGGGGCACTCGCATCCGCGCATTGTTGCGGCATTGACGGCGCAGGCTGGCAAGCTCTTGTTCTACTCGGCTGCCGCACGCCTGCGCATTCGCGAACAGGCGGCGCAGGCGCTGATCGCTTATCTGGCCGGTGCCGGTGTTGCCAGTGTGTTCTTCTGCAATTCGGGCGCCGAGGCCAACGAAAATGCACTCAAGCTGGCGATCAAACAGACCGGCCGCAGCGCACTCGTCAGTTTCGAAGGAGGCTGGCACGGGCGGACTTTGCTGGCGTTGTCGGTGACTGACGACCCCAGGATCAGTTCGCCCTATGCGGCGATCCTGCCGGCATCGCGGCGTTTGCCTTTCGGAGATGCCGCGGCGCTGGAGCAATTCGATTTCTCGGAAACTGCGGCAGTCATCGTCGAGCCGATCCAGAGCATGTCCGGCATTCGCTCGGCGTCAAAAGCGTGGTTCCAGCGACTGCGTGCGCGCACGGCCGAGGCCGGATGCTGGTTGATCATGGACGAGATCCAGACCGGCATGAGCCGCATGGGCCTACCCAGCGCATCCGAGTTCTTCGGCATCCGTCCAGATGCAATCACGCTGGCCAAGGGTCTGGCGTCCGGCGTGCCGATCGGCGCTACCGTGGTTTCAGCCGAGCGCGCGGCGGCAGTCAAGTCCGGCGACCTCGGCAGCACCTTCGGCGGTGGACCGCTGGCAATGGCGGCGCTGCTGGCGACGCTCGATGTGATCCACGACGAAGACCTCGCAAAACGGGCGCAAGCTGTCGGCGAGCGCTTGAAGCGCACACTACCGGGGTCGGCGGTTGCTGAGGTGATCGGCGAGGGTCTGCTGCTCGGCTTGCGTACCCGCGGCCCGGCGGCTTCGCTCAAGCAGCATCTGTTCGATCGTAGACTGCTGGTCGGCGCGTCCGGCGACACGTCGGTACTGCGCCTGATGCCCTGTCTCAACGTTTCCGATGCCGCAATCGATGCGCTGGAAACGGCCGTCCATGAATTCAAAGGATAACTCATGCGCCATTTCACCCATCTGAAGGATCTCGGCCCCAAGGGGCAGGCGGCGCTGGTCAAGCTCGCTGCGGAATACAAGCGCAACGAACCCGGCGCGCTGCTCAAGGGCAAGGTGCTCGGCATGCTGTTTTTCAATCCTTCGCTGCGCACGCGCACCAGCTTCGAGGTGGCGATGGCCAAGCTCGGCGGCATGTCGGTGGCGCTGGAAGAGGGTAGCGGCGTGTGGAAGCTGGAGACCGAGGACGGCGCGATCATGTCGGGAGACAAGGCCGAACACGTGCGCGAAGCGGCACCGGTGCTGTCGCGCTATGTCGATGTGCTCGGCGTTCGCGCGTTCTCGCGCGGCATGGGCCAGGCCGACGACGACAACGATGGCGTGATCAATGCATTCCGTCGCCACGCACGGGTGCCGATGATCAGCCTCGAGTCGGCGCGCGAGCATCCTTGTCAGGGTCTCGCCGACATGCTGACGGTGCAGGAGAGTTTCGGCCAGACGCAGGGCGTCAAGGTGGTGCTGAGCTGGGCGCCGCATGTGCGGCCGCTGCCCAAGGCGGTACCGAACTCGGTATTGCTGCACGCCGCTGCGGCCGGCTGCGATGTGACCGTGGTGCACCCGCCGGGTTTTGAACTTGGCGAGGCAGTGCGCAGCGAGGCACAACGTTACGCCGCCGAATCCGGCGGCAAGATCCGCTACTCCAACGATCAGCGCGCCGCGTTCGAAGGCGCCCATGTGGTTTACGCCAAGGCCTGGGGTCCGGAACCGCGTGCCAGCGAAGATGGCATCGTTGCCTCGCCGGCATTGCGCGGCTGGATGCCCACGCTGAAGCATTTCGAAAACGCCACCGAGGAAGCCATCTTCCTGCACTGCCTGCCGGTGCGCCGCAACGTCGAAGTCAGCGACGAGGTGCTCGATTCCGAGTTCGCGCGCGTCGTCGACGAGGCCGAGAACCGCATGTGGGTGCAGATGGCTGCACTGGCGTGGTTGTTTGGTAAAGCCTGAGCTGGCGGCGCCGGCCGCAGCAGGCTTCTGTGGGTCCAGACTTGTCTGGACGCTGTTCCGGCTCTTGAGGCACAAGAGCGTCCAGACAAGTCTGGACCCACCAAGAGCCGGCGAGCCACCGGCCTTGACGATTCCCGATTCCCGATTCCCGAGGTAATACGCAATGCCCTTCGCTTCCAACCCCTACGACGCCCTCAAGGGACTTTCGAAGTACCTGCGTCAGTTTCGCGGCAAAACATTCGTGGTCAAGCTGGGCGGCGAGGTGCTCGACGAGCCGGAAAGCCGGCGCAAGGTGGTCGAGCAGATCGGCGTGCTGTGGACGCTGTCGATCCGCGTGGTCGTCGTGCACGGCGGCGGCGCGCGCCTCGATCAGTTGTGCGGCCAGTTGAATCTGCCCATCGAAAAGCACGCCGGGCGCCGGGTGACCACGCCGGAGGTGCTGGATGCCGCCAAGATGGTGTTCAATGGCGTCAACACCGACCTGCTGGCCGAGATGAACCGCGTTGGCGTGCCCGGTGTGGGTTTGACCGGCGTCGATGCCGGCATGATCAAGGCACGCAAGCGCGCCCCGATCTACATGGGCGAAGATGACGGCGGCCGGCCCAGGTTGTTCGACTACGGGCAGGTCGGCGATATCGAGCAGATCGACCCGACATTGCTGAAGCACCTGCTGGAATCGGACTACGTGCCGGTACTGGCGCCGTTGTCGGGTGCGCCGGATGGCAGCATCTTCAACACCAACGCCGACACCATCGCTTCGCATGTGGCGGCGGTGCTGGGAGCCGAGAAACTGTTCTTCGTGCTCAAGGTTCCGGGCTTGCTCAAGGATGTCAAGAATCCATCCTCGCTGATCACCTTTGCGACCCTGGCGCGCCTCGACGAGATGGAGGCGCGCGGCGAACTTGCCGGTGGCATGTTGCCCAAGGTGGCCGCGATCCGTCATGCGATCAACCAGGGTGTGCAGTCGGCGCACCTGGTGTCCGGCGTCACTGCCGACGCCCTGCTGGTGGAGTGCTTCACCAACGAAGGGGCGGGGACGATGATCGTGAAGGATGGGGATTGAGATGAGGTACGAGGGCACGAGGGCGCGAGGGCACGAGGGCACGAGGGACTCGGCGCAAATCGCTGCTTCGCGCCCCGGTACTGCTTATCGAACGCACCGTCAATTCCTAACGTTGCCACGCTTGCGTGCCCTCGTGCCCTCGTGCCCTCGTGCCCTCCCGCGCCCTCGCGCACTCCCGATCTCGCGCACATGACCGCCACCACCCCCCTCTGGTCCAAAGGCCTGCCGCTCGACGAAGCGATCCACCGCTTTACCGTCGGCGAGGACCCGATGCTCGACCTGGCGCTGCTGCCGTTCGACGTGCAGGGATCGGCGGCGCACGCGCGCATGCTCGGCGAGGTGGGCCTGCTGACGGCCGAGGATGCGGCAGCGCTGATTGCGGCGCTGGCCGAGTTGAAACCGGTCGCCGAGCGTCGCGAGCTGGCGATCTCGGCCGCCCAGGAAGATGGCCATACCGCTCTCGAGCACGCGCTGATCGCCCGCGTCGGCGAGGCCGGCAAGCGCATTCACCTGGGACGTTCGCGCAACGATCAGGTTCTGCTCGCGTTGCGGCTGTTGCTGCGCTCGCGACTGCTCGCGTTGGTGGCGCAGTTGCGCACGCTGGCGGGCGCGCTGCTCGAACTCGCGTTGCATTACGAGTCGGTGCCGATGCCCGGATACACCCATCTGCGACGGGGAATGCCGTCGAGTGTCGGCCAGTGGGCGATCGGTTATGTAGAGGGCCTGATCGAGGAGCTCGAGGCCGCCGATGGACTCTGGCGCCGGCTCGACCGCTGTCCGCTGGGCGCGGCCGCCGGCTTCGGCGTGCCGTTGCCATTGAATCGCGAGCGCGTCGCGGAACTGCTGGCCTTCAGTCGAGTGCAACGCTCGCCGGTCGACGTGATGAACTCACGCGGGCGCCACGAACAGGCGCTGCTCGACTGGACGGTTTCGGTCGCCGGCACGCTGGAGAAGCTGTGCTGGGATCTCAGCCTGTATTCGACCGAGGAGTTCGGTTTCGTGCGGCTGCCGGACGCGTTCACTACCGGCTCTTCGATCATGCCGCAGAAGCGCAATCCGGACGTTCTGGAACTTGCCCGCGGTCGCTGTCGCGAACTGCGCGGCATCGCCGAGTGGCATCGGCAGATCGTCAGCGGACTGCCGGGCAGCTATCACCGCGATTTCCAGCTGCACAAACGCCCGCTGCTGGCGGGCCTCGATGCCGCGTCGGCGACGCTGGACGTGTTGACGCGACTGCTGCCGGTGCTGCAAATCAACGCCGCGCGCTGCAGCGCCGCGATGAGCGACGAGTTGTATGCGGCGCATCAGGCCTATGTGCGGGTGGCCGCCGGGCAGACCTTTCGCGACGCCTATCGTGAGATCGGCGAGACCGTGATGGCGGGCACTTTTGTGCCCGACCGCGCCGCCTTGTCGGCCACGCATACCGGCGGCCTGGGGGCTCTGGGGCTCGCCACGGCGGCGGCAGAACTCGATGTGCTCGGAGCGCAGTTTGATGCGCGCAGCCACACACTGGGACAGATCGATGCGCGGGTATTCGCGCGATGAGCACGGCCGCCCGGGCTCACCTGAGCGAGCGGGTTTTGTGGGAGCGGGTTTACCCCGCGATCTTTTGCTCGACAACGGCAACAGCTCGCTGGATAAACCCGCCCCCTCACCCGGCCGAGGCAAGAGCTCGCGGGATGAACCCGCTCCCACAAAAGCCACCCGGCGCCGGCCACTGATTTCCTTTTTCCTTTTCCCTTTTTACTGACCACGGCAATGTCCAACCCACTTTGCGTACTCGCTTTCTCCGGCGGCCTCGACACCTCGTTCTGCGTGCTGCATCTGCGCGAGCGCGGCTTCGACGTCGCCACGGTCACGGTCAACACCGGTGGCTTCGATGCTGCCGAGATCGAGCGTATCGAAGCTTCGGCGCACCGGCTTGGGGTGGTGCAGCACCGTACCATCGACGCGCGCCAGGAGTTGTGGGACGACTATCTGAGTTACCTGCTGTTCGGCAACGTGCTGCGCGGTCAGTTGTATCCGCTGTCGGTCTCGGCCGAACGTGTGTGCCAGGCCAAACGCGTCGCGGAGTTCGCCAATGAAATCGGCGCCAGCGCCATCGCGCATGGTTCGACCGGCGCCGGCAACGACCAGGTGCGTTTCGATGTCGCCTTTCGCGCGCTGTGTCCGGGCAAGCAACTGATCACGCCGATCCGCGAACTGGCGCTTTCCCGCGAGGACGAAACCAATTGGCTGGCCGAACGCGGCGTGGTGATCCCGGCCAAGACCACGCTTTATTCGGTCAACGAGGGCATGTGGGGGACTTCGGTCGGCGGCAAGGAAACCCACGATTCCTGGCAGCATCTGCCGGAGTCGGCGTATCCGGGTGGCGCCATCGCTGCGGACCTGCAGCAAAGGACCATCGTGCTCGGCTTCGAGCGCGGTCAGCCGGTGACGCTGGATGGTGCGGCGATCGGTGCGGTGGCCATCGTCGAGGCGCTCAACGCGCTCGGCGACCAGTACGGCATCGGCCGCGGCATCCATCTTGGCGACACCATCCTCGGCATCAAAGGCCGCGTCGGCTTCTCGGCTCCTGCCGCGCACCTGCTGATCCAGGCGCATCGCGAACTGGAAAAGCTGGTGCTCAGCGGCAAGCAGTTGTTCTGGAAGGAATCGCTCGGCAACCTCTACGGCAGCCTGCTGCACGAGGGCCATTACTTCGACCCCGTCGGCCGCGACCTCGAAGCCTTCCTCGCCTCCTCACAGGCCACCGTCAGCGGCGACGTGCGCATGACCCTGTACCCGCGCGTCGCCCAGGTCGAGGGCGTCCGCTCGCCGCACAGCCTGATGCAGTCGAAAGTCGCCAGCTACGGCGAAGGCGCCAAGGCCTGGACTGGCGAAGAGGCGAGGGGGTATTGCAAGTTGTTCGGAGTGGGGCAGCAGGTGGCGCTCGGCGCGCGGAGCGCGCCAGAGCAGGAAAATGGAAAAGGGAAAAAGGAAAAAGGTGTATGACTTGCCGCGAGACCTGAGCTCTTCCCCTTTCCCATTTTCCCTTTTCCTTTTTCCAGGTTTTGACCCATGCGCCTGACCGTCGACAAAATCGCCAGCGTCACCCGGAACCTCAAGCTCGCGCGTACGCTGACCTTGAGCGACACCATCCTGTGCGAAGAAGGCTCGGCGGTGGCCGTGCGTGTGCATGGGGAGAAGAGCACCTACAACCAGCTCGAAGATGTGCATGGCCGCTGGATGACGCTGCATGATGGCGATCTGGTAGTGGGCGCGCTCGGCAAGCGCAATGCCCTGCATGGCTATGAAGGCGTGATGCCGACCTCGCTGAAGGTGGGTGACACGATCAACATGCTCAACATCGGCGGCGTGATGGGCCATTGCGTGTCCTACAACCCGGATGTCGGCAAGCCGTTCGTGCTCGAAGTGCTCGGGCAGGTGCTGATCTTCCCCGAATTCCAGTCGCGCCAGGGCATCCCCGCGCACATTCGCCACAATGCGCTGCAGGGTGCGCCGACGGCGCCGAAGGTGCCGATCGTCTTCATCCTCGGCACCTGCATGAATTCCGGCAAGACGCTCGCAGGTTCGGCGATGGTGCGTGCGCTGCACCAGGCCGGTTACAAGGTCGGCGGCGCCAAACTGACCGGCATTTCGTTGATGCGCGACACCTTGCACCTGTACGACCATGGTGCCGAAGTGATCGCCGATTTCACCGACGCCGGCGTGGTCTGTTCCGGGCCGGAGACGGCAGCCCTGACCGCGCACAAGGTGCTCAGCGAAATCGCCGCCAAGGGCGTCGACGTGATCGTCGCCGAGACCGGCGATGGCGTGATGGGCGAATACGGGGTGCAGGCGATCCTTGCCGACGAGGCGCTGCGCGCGCAGTGCGCCTGTTACGTGTTCTGCGCCAACGATCCGGTCGGTGTCGCCGGCGGCGTCGATTACCTGCGCGCGAACTACGGCATCGATGTCGATATTGTCGCCGGCCCGGCCACCGACAACGCCGTCGGCCAGCGCTTCGTCGAGCGCCTTGGCATCCCTGCGCGCAACGCCCGCGTCGACCCACGCGCGCTCGGCGATCTGGCGCTGGAACTGGTGCGCAAGTATCGCGCGCCTTAGGCTCTCGCTCTGGTGGGTCCAGACTTGTCTGGACGCTCTTCCTGCATCCCTGCCAGAAGCGTCCAGACAAGTCTGGGCCCACCAGGGCAAGTGACCTTCTCAATGGTGAACTCGAACATGGACGTGATCATCCTCGGCGCCTCCGGTTATGGCGGGGGCGAATTGTTGCGCTTGCTGGCGACGCATCCGCGCCTGGTCAGCGTGACCGGCATTTCGCGCCAGCATGTCGGCAAGGACATCGGCAGCGTGCATCCGAACCTGCGCGGCGTCGTCCGCGGCAGCTTTGCCGCGGCGCCGGATTGGGCAAAGCTGGCGCAGAGCGACTGCCCAGTGCTGTTCGCCGCTCTTCCGCACGGCGAGTTTGCGCGGCAACTGCCCGGACTGGAGCGCGAGTGGCAGCAGGCGGGGCTTGCCGAGCGCCTCACCGTGATCGACTTGTCGGGCGACTTCCGGCTGGCGGATGCGCCGGCTTTTGCGCAGTCCTACGGTGGCGATCACCCATGCGCCGATCGTCTGGGCAGTTTCGTCTACGGCCTCAGCGAGTGGCGCCGCGAGCAGATCGTCGGCGCCCGGCGCATCGCCAATCCAGGTTGTTTTGCCACGGCGCTGCAACTGGCGCTGTTGCCGCTCGCCGATCTCGGCGACCAGACGCCGTCCTGGGTCGCCGTGAGCGCGATCACCGGTTCCTCGGGTTCCGGCGCCAGCGCCAGCGACACCACCCATCACCCGACCCGCGCCAACGACTTTCGTGCCTACAAGATGCTCGCCCATCAGCATGAGGGCGAGATCCGGCGCACGCTGGCGGAGCAGGGCAGCGCCATCGACTTCGCCTTTGTGCCGCATTCGGCGCCGCTGGTACGCGGGATTTTCGCGACCCTGACTTTTGCCGCGCCGGGTTTGACCCGTGAGGATCTGTGCGGGATCTACGCTGCCCGCTATGACGGCGCGCGCTTCATCCGTCTGGTCGACGGTACGCCGCGGGTCGCCGCGGTGGCGGGCAGCAACTTCGCCGATATCGCGGTCGAAGCCAAGGCCGGCAGTGCCTGCGTGATGATCGCCATCGACAATCTGGTCAAGGGCATGGCCGGACAGGCGATCCAGAACTTGAATCTGGCCCGCGGGTGGGGCGAGGATGCGGGTCTGTCGACCGTCGCCCTCTATCCCGCCTGATGCGAATCGTTTTCCATTGTTGTGCAACGCTGCTGTTGATCGGTTGCGCTGCCAAGGTCCCGGTGGCGCCGCCGCCGGCCGATGCGCCGCCGGCCAGACTCGAAATCGTCACCCGCGAAGAGCGCGTCGTGGTCGAGCCAACCAGCAAGACGCTGCGGCTGCGCAATCCGCACGGCGATGTGCGCCTGCGCATCACCGAGCAGCCGATGGTGGGCATCCATGCCACGATCCAGCGTATCGGCGAAACGCCATTGGAGCCGAGCTTCGACATCCGCCAGCACAACGGGGTGTTCGAGCTGACCATTCGATATCCCGATGATGAAGTGCTGCAGGCGCGCGCGGATCACGGTTACGGTCGGGTGGACCTTGGTGTCTGGGTGCCGGCAAATCTGGCACTCGACCTGGCGACCGCCGACGGATTGCTGCAAGTCAAGCGCGCCCGCTCGGCAGTTCGCGCGCGCACGACGTCCGGCGCGCTGCAAGTGACTGGCGGCGCAGAGATCGATCTCGCCAGCGACAGCGGCGACATTGCGTTCAGCCAATACAGTGGTCGATGGTCGGCATCGGCCAAGGTCCACAGCGATCGCGGCCACATCTATGCCAGCATCCCGGCGTTTGCCGACATCGAACTGTCGGTCAGGGCCGGCGGTCGCATCGAATCTCCTCGGGAACTGCCGCAACCGGTCGCGGCTGCCGATGGCGGCTCGATTCTGGAGGCCAGCTTCGGCAAGGCGCTGCGCGTGCTGCACATCGAGAGCGCAAAGGGCGATGTCTATCTCTATCCGGTGGTGCCGGACAGCGATTTGTTGCCCACTGAAGCGAAGGCGCAGCGCTGAGGTCAACTGCGCGTCGATCGGCGCACTCTGGCACATTTGCGCCCCATCGCTTCACGTATCCTCCACGGCTCTTCATGTCGTCCGCCTTGGGGCTTGGTCGAGCCCCACCTCACTGGGGATCCAATGTGAGCCATGCCTCCAAACGTCGCGGCGCCTTGCCGCTGAACCTGACGGCGAGCGTTGTCGCCGTTTTTCTCGCACTCCCGATGCTGGCGAGTGGCGAATCGGTCGTGGTCCGCGGTGCCGAATGGGTGAGTCCACCCTCGGTGCCCAGCGTCAAGACGGTCGACATGCAGCGCCTGCCGCCGGCGCCGGAGTGGAAGCCGGGCGACCCGATCAAATCGATCCCGCGTCTGTTTTTCGGCGACCCGAACGCGCCGACGCCGGTGCCGGTCAATCCGGTATTCGGACACGATGCGCTGGTCGAGCGCCAGATCAACTACCGATCGCGCCTGCCTGACGCATTCGGCACGCCGATCCTGAACCAGAATGTCCTCAGCGGCACCGCGCAGCCCAACGATCCGACCGGCGACATCGGCACGCACCAGTTCGTCGCTGCAATCAACGGTCCGGGCGGCGGACAATTTGCCGCCTACGACAAGCTCACCGGTGCGGTCGTGGTCGCACCCACGTTGATGGAGTCGCTGGGCACGGGCGGGCTGTGCGCCGCCGGCCTGGGTGACCCGATCGTCCTGTTCGATGAGCTCGCCAACCGCTGGGTACTGACCGAATTCACCAGCAGCGGCAATGGCTTGTGCGTGTACCTGAGCGATGTAGCCGATCTCTCCGGCAGCGTGACCTGGACGCGCTACCTGTTCACGCTGCCGTCGTTCCCGGATTATCCGAAGTACGGCGTGTGGCCCAACGCGTACTACGTTGGCGCCAACGAGGGCGGCACTGCCGGACGGCGCCCGTTCTACGCCATGGATCGACAGAAGATGCTCGCGGGTCAGGCGGCGACGATGCAGCGCCTGACCATTGCCAATCTGGCGGGCTTCGGCTTCCAGATGACCCAGCCGGCCGATCTTGCGGGCAGCGAAGCGCCGCCAGCGGATGCGCCGGGCATCTTCATGCGCCACCGCGACGACGAGGCCCATAACGCCGGGTCGAACAACCCGAATGCCGATTTCATCGAGATGTTCGAGTTCAATGTCGACTGGAACACGCCGGCGAATTCGACCATCACCGGTCCCACGAGTTTCACCGTGGCCGAGTTCAGTTCCAATCTCAACGGTCTTTCGGCGTTCCAGGCGTTCCCGCAACCGAGTGGGCAGCGCCTCGATCCGCTGCGGGAAACCGTGATGCACCGGCTGACCTATCGGCGCTTGCCCGGCTACGAAGTGTTGGTCGGCAACTTCGTCACCGACCTGTTTCTCGGTGCCGGCTCCGTCTATCCGGACGATACCGGTGCCGTGCGCTGGTTCGAATTGCGCCGGCCGCTGGGTCCGCCCGATGGTTTCTTCGCCAACGGCTTCGAGGGCAGCGGTGCGCAGCCTGAAGGGCCGGTTGCCGCCTGGGCCTTGCACCAGGAAGGCACCTTCGCTCCGGAAGACACGGTGGGAACTCCGGCGCAGCAGGGCGATCGCTGGATGGCCGCCAGTTCGGTGGATGAATCCGGCAACATCGCGTTGGCCTACAACCATGTGCGCCAGACGCCGGCGATTTCCGCTGGGCTGCGCTACACCGGCCGCCTGGCCAATGATCCGCTCGGCGTGATGACCGCCGGGGAGAACCCGATTGTCGCGGGCAGCGGTTCGGTGTTGGGCGAGCGCTGGGGCGACTACAACGACATGGGTATCGATCCGGTCGATGGCTGCACCTTCTGGTTCGTCGGCAATTACTCCAACTCCGGGGCCCGCGCCAATCGCGTCGCCTCGTTCAAGTTCGAAGAGTGCGGCGGTCCGGGCTTCTCGCTGACCTCGCCCGCGCCGTCGGTGTCGGTCTGCGCCAATTCGGCCAGTCCGAGCAATGCGACACCGATCACCGTCAACGCAGCGTCGATCAATGGCTTTGTCGGTTCGGTCGACCTGAGCTATCCCGATCCGTTTGCGACCGGACTCGGCGGCGAGTTCACGCCAACCAGCATTCCAGCGCTGCCCGGTTCGTCCATCGCGCAATTGACGGCGACCAACGCAGCGACACCCGGCACCAGCACCATCGTTGCCCGCGGCACCTCCGGTGCGATCGTGCGCAACCTGCAGTTGTCGCTGACGGTGGCGACGGACAATCCGGCAGCGCCGACGCTGGTGTCGCCGGCAGACAATGCCTCAGGCGTCGGCGCCACGCCGACGTTCACCTGGGCCGCGGCGGCGCAGGCGGCGAGCTATGTGGTCGAGGCCTCCACCTCGAACACCTTCGCGACCACCCTGTTCAGTCAGACGGTGACCGGCACCAGCCTGGTGTCGCCGGTGGCTCTGCCGACCAATGTGCAGATCTACTGGCGCGTCACCGCGAACAATGTGTGCGGCGACACCACCAGCGCGACGAATTCGTACAACGGCCCGACGTTTACCATGGCCACGACGACGCCCAGCGTCTCCGTTTGCGCAAACACGCCTGCGCCGGTGGATGCGCCGCCGATCACGCTGAACCTGACGCCGGTCAATGGATTTGTCGGCAGCGTCCCTTTGACTTATCCGGATCCGTTCCCGACCGGCATCAGCGGAACGTTGACGCCGTCGACGGTACCGAGCCTGCCTGGCAGTTCGGTCGCGCAGTTGTCGGCCGACAACACGGCGGCATTTGGTCCGACTACGGTGGTCGCTCGCGCCAGCGCCGGAATGACCACGCGCAATGTGAGCTTGACGCTCAACGTCGCCACCGACGATCCCGCGCAAGCGGCGCTGACATCGCCGGCCGACGATGCCATCAACGTGGTGACCTCGCCGACCTTCAACTGGAGCGCGGCGACGCAGGCGAGCAACTATCGCATCGAGGTTTCAACCAGCGAAACCTTCGCCAACACCCTGATCAACCAGGTTGTCAGCGGCACTTCGCTGGTTTCGCCGGTGGTGTTGCCGACCAGCACTGAGATCTACTGGCGCGTCACGGCGATGAACATCTGTGGAGACACGGTCAGCACGGTGTTTTCGTTCACCACTCAGGCGGCGCCCGGCGACTGCCCGATCGGCGTGCCACCGACGATCGTTCTCGGCGAGGACTTCGAGGGCGCGGCCACCGGTTGGGGCCAACAGGCAGGCGGCGTCGGCACCAACAGTTGGGCGATCACCAGCGTGTTGCCGTTTGCCGGCAGCAAGGCGCTGCAGGGACTCACGCCAACGACCGTGACCGACCAGCGATACACCAGTCCGACCGTGGCATTGCCGAGCGTCGGCAATGGCCTGAGCCTGTCCTTCCAGCAGGCGCGGGATATCGAAGCGAACGGAGCGACGGGCTGTTACGACGCCGGCATCATCGAAGTGGCGGTCAATGGCGGGGCTTTCGCGCAGGTAACCCAGGGCATCCAGACGGTTCCGTACAATGGCCCGGTTTCGACCGGCTTCCAGAGCCCGATTGGCGGCGTCCCGGGTTGGTGCGGTGCGACATTGCCGTACGCGCGAACGGTGATCGACCTGACGCCGTATGCGAACCAGAGCGTGCAGTTCCGTTTCCGTCTGGCGACCGACTCGTCGGCCAACCGGCCGCTGGGCTGGAACATCGACAACTTCGAGATCAAACGTTGCAATTGATCTGAATCAGCGGGCTTGAACACGAACCCCGGGCGCAAGTCCGGGGTTCGTCGTTTCTGACCGCGTCGTTTCGCTGCGGCTTGCGCGTCCATGACCCGGCAAACGCAGTGCATGCGACCAAAGTCGAATGCCGCGGGGGGCGATCGCGGGCCGGCCTTTGACGATTGTCAAGATTCCGTTTTTTCCGGCGCGCAGCATGGCTCCACCATTTCCCATCTGGAGCTACACCATGAACAAGACCCTGGTCAGTCTCGCCCTCGCTGCCGCCGCCCTTGCTGCCTATGCACCGGAAGCCAACGCCGCCTATCAGGCCGGCGACTGGGTTGCGCGCATGGGCCTCGGTTATGTCGATCCGAAGTCGGACAATGGCACGCTGGCGGGTACGCTGGATCTGGAAATCGACGGCGACTTCAAGCCAACCCTGGCTTTCAGCTATTTCCTGACCGACCACGTCGCGGCGCAAGTGCTGGCTGCCTGGCCGTTCGACCATGATTTCGACCTCAACGGCGCCGAGTCCGGTTCGCTCAAGCATCTGCCGCCGACGGTGACCTTCCAGTACCACTTCAATCCGACGGGCCCGGTCAACTTCTACATCGGCGCCGGCTTCAATTACACCTTCATCTACGACGAAGAGATCGCCATTCCCGGCGCTGACCTGGAACTCGACGACTCCTTCGGCTTCGCCGCGGAGCTTGGCCTCGAGTATTTCCTGAACGACAACTGGAGCATCGGCGCGCAGTTGTGGTGGGTCGACATCGACAGCGACGCCGAGCTCGATGGCGCTGGCATCGGCACCGCCAACGTCGATCCGCTCGTTTACGGTGTCAATCTGGCTTACAAGTTCTGAGTTTCACCTTCGCGATCATCATCGCGCACTCTCCAGCCGGTGCCACTCGCACCGGCTTTTTTGTTTCCGGCGATGCCGTGAGCAGGCGACTTTTCGAGGGCAATTGTGCGATGCAGCATGCCGGATGCAGCCAAAGTCGGTGCCGACCGTCGGCTGCCCGCGTGTATGCTTCCGGGCTTGTTTGACTGGAGACGATCGATGCCCCATCTGGCTGAACGAATGAGCCGAGCCGTCCCGAGTGCGATCATGGCGGTCGCCGAGAAGGCCAAGCGCCTCAAAGCCCAGGGTCGCGACATCATCAGCTTCTCGATCGGTGTGCCCAACTTCCTGCCCGGTGAGCACGTTTATGCCGCTGCCCGTGAGGCGCTCACCCACGATTCCGGTCAGTACGGCAGCAACCGCGGCGCAGACGCATTGCTCGACGCTTTCCTCGTACATCTCAAGCGCAACGGCTTTCACGGCTACGAGCGCAAGCACCTGTGTGTCGGCGTCGGCGCCAAACATGTGATCTTCAATGTGCTTTATGCGCTGATCGAAGAGGGCGACGAGCTGATCCTGCCGGCGCCGTATTGGACCAGCCATATCGACATCGCGCGCATCATGGGCGCCGAGATCAAGATCGCCCACTGCGGTGCCGATCAGGATTACAAGCTGCGTCCCGACCAGTTGCGCGCAATGATCGGTCCGAAGACCCGATTGCTGGTGTTCAACAACCCGAGCAACCCGACCGGCATGGTCTACACCAGGGACGAGATCCGCGCGCTCGGCGACGTGCTGATCGAACACGATATCTGGATCCTGTCCGACGACATCTACAACCAGATGATCTTCGACGGCGTCGGTTGGCACCACCTGCTGGAAACCCACCCGGCCTTGTTCGATCGCCTGATCCTGCTCGATTCGCTGTCCAAGACCTACGGCATGCCCGGATGGCGGGTAGGTTTTGCCGCGGCGCCGGAGTCCATGGCGCAGGCGCTGGTGACGCTGAACTCCAATCACATCACCAATCTGCCGGAAGTCGTGTGCGCCGCCGCGGTCGCCGCGCTGACGGGCCCGCAAGACATTCCGCAGCGCATGTGCGCGGAGTTCTCGCACAAACGCGACGAAGTCATGGCCACGTTTGCGCGCATCCCGGGCCTCAGCTGTCCGCGACCGCAAGGCGCGTTCTACGCATTTCCGGACATCTCGTTCGCATTCGGCAAGCGCCATGGCGAACACGCAATCAACACCGACGTCGATTTCTGCAATGCATTGCTCGACGCGCACGGGGTGGCCTGCGTGCCCGGCAGCGCGTTCGGCGAACCCAACGGCCTGCGCATCTCGTATACCTGCAAACCGGCGGAACTGACCGAAGGCCTGCGAAGATTCGAGGCCTTCTGCGCCGAGTTGAGCTGAGGACTTCCGCATGACCACCGGCCGGGTGCTACTTGTGGTTGCGGTGCTGTTCGGCGCACTGCACGTGTACACCACGCGTGGTGGTTCCGAGCATGATCCACGCAAGGGAACCGGAAGCACCGGCATCGTCATGCTGTCGGCAACCTGGTGCGGTTACTGCGATGCGTTGCGCCGGGATCTCGATGCGATGAGCGTCGCCTATCGGGAACTCGACATCGACGGTGCCGGGCGCGCGGCCTTCGATTCCGTCAATGGCCGCGGTGTTCCGATTCTGATCGTTGGTCAGGAAGTGCTTTACGGCTACGACCCGGCGCGCGCACGCGAGTTGATCGCATCCGCCGGCCTCGCACCTGTGAATCGTTGATCTTTGGTTTTTGCCACTCGGTTCATCTGCAAACCTGTCAGTACTGGAAACAAGTCAAGGAACCTGCTCATGAAAGCCCCTGTTCGCGTTGTAGTCACTGGTGCCGCTGGTCAAATCGGCTACGCACTGTTGTTCCGGATTGCCGCTGGCGACATGCTCGGCAAGGATCAGCCGGTCATCCTGCAACTGCTGGAAATCACACCGGCCCTGCCGGGCCTGGCCGGCGTGGTCATGGAGTTGAACGATTGCGCGTTCCCGCTACTGCATGGCGTGGTCGCCACCGACGATGCGAATGTCGCGTTCAAGGATGCCGATTACGCACTGCTGGTCGGCGCCCGTCCGCGTGGTCCCGGCATGGAGCGCAAAGATCTGCTCGAAGCCAATGCGGCGATCTTCTCGGTTCAGGGCAAGGCGATCAACGCTCACGCCAGCCGCGGCATCAAGGTGCTGGTGGTCGGCAATCCGGCCAACACCAATGCGTTGATCGCGCAGCAGAACGCGCCGGACATTCATCCAGGCCAGTTCACCGCGATGATGCGCCTGGATCACAACCGCGCGATCAGCCAACTGGCCGAAAAGACCGGGGCGCTGACCACCGACATCACGCGCATGATCGTCTGGGGCAACCACTCGGCGACGCAATACCCGGACATCCATCACGCCACGATCAAGGGCCAGCCGGCGACTGCGCAGGTCGATTCGGGCTGGTACCGCGAGACCTTCATCCCGACCGTGCAGCAGCGCGGCGCGGCGATCATCAAGGCACGCGGTGCCTCGTCGGCAGCGTCTGCCGCCGGTGCGGCGATCGATCACATGCGCAGTTGGGCGCTCGGCACCGCGGAAGGCGACTGGGTCACCATGGCGATTCCGTCCGACGGCAGTTATGGCATCGCACCGGGCGTGATTTATGGTTATCCGGTGACCTGTGCCGATGGCGGATACAGCATCGTCCAAGGCCTGTCGATCGACGAATTCTCGCAGGCGCGCATGAGCGCGACCGAGAAAGAACTGCGCGAAGAGCGCGCGGCAGTCGAGCATCTGTTTCCGAAGAGCAGTTAAACGTCAAACGTTAAACGTGAATGCGCCCGCCGCGGCGGGCGCGGAATTGACGTTTTACTTTTCACCTTTCACCTTGCTTGCAAATCGCCCCCATGTCCGAAAGCTACTACATCACCCTCGAACAGAACCTCGACGAGATCGACATCCTGCCGGCCGGCAAGGCCCTGGCGAAGATGATGGATCGCATCGACGAAATCACCGACGACATTGGGGTTACGCGCTTGTCCGACTTCATCGCCGGCGAAAGCGACGACCTGTCGGAACTGGTCGAGCAAGAGGGCTGGGACCTCGGCGGGTTTGCGCCGACGGCGGGCGGGGCGCACTGGTTCGATGCCGGCGACGGCCTCGACAGCGTGCGCGCGATCGCCGGCTACATCGAGTCCGACCCGACCTGCATCAAGCGCTCGAAGGCCTTGATCGAGGAACTGAAGGAATTCGAAAAGGTCCTCGAGATTGCGCAGACGCACAACGTGCGGTTTCGACTTGAAGCCGATTATTGAGAAAACCGTAGGTTGGGCTAAGGCGAAGCCGTGCCCAACTCCCGGCGCCGGTGTTGGGCACGCTGCGCTTAGCCCAACCTACGTCGCTGCACCGTAGGAGCATTCATGTCCCACCATTCCGCCGGCGCCCGCATGCGCGCCGCCATGCTCGCCGAGAAGCCGCTGCAACTGCCCGGCGCGATCAACGCCTTTGCCGCGATGCAGGCCGAGCGAGCCGGGTTCAAGGCCTTGTACGTTTCCGGCGCCGGCATCGCCAATGCCAGTTACGGTTTGCCCGATCTGGGCATGACCAGCCTCGACAACGTTTGCGAGGACATCCGCCGCATCAGCGGCGCTACGCCATTGCCCTTGCTGGTCGATGCCGACACCGGCTGGGGCGCGGTCTTCAACATCCAGCGCACGGTCAAGGAGTTCATCCGCGCCGGCGCGGCGGCATGCCACATCGAGGACCAGGTCCAGGCCAAGCGCTGCGGCCACCGGCCCGGCAAGGCGGTGGTCGGCAAGGAGGATTTCGCCGATCGCATCAAGGCGGCCGTCGACGGCCGCATCGACGAGCAGTTCATGATCGTCGCGCGTACCGACGCGCTGGCGGTCGAGGGCATCGATTCGGCGATCGAACGCTCGGTCGCTGCCCAGGAAGCCGGCGCCGACGTGATCTTCGCGGAGGCCTGCACGACCATCCCCGAGTACCAGCGCTTCATCGCCGCGTTGAAGATCCCGGTGCTGGCCAACCTGACCGAATTCGGCAAGACCCCGTATTTCACCGTCGATGAACTGGGCGCGATCGGCGTGGCCATGATCATCTACCCGCTGTCGGCCTTTCGTGCGATGGCGCGGGCCGCTGAGGGCATCTACGCTGCGATCCGCCAGGAGCGCACGCAATCGGGCGTCGTCGACCGAATGCAGACGCGCATGGAGCTCTACGACGTGCTCGGCTATCACGCGTACGAGCAGAAGATCGACAGTTTGTTTGGAAAGGGGTAAGGCTTGGTTTTGCTTGCTGGTGTCGGTGGGTAAAGGCTGGGTAACTGTGGGCGAGCTCCTGTGGGAGCGACCTTGTGTCGCGAGCTTTGCCTGCTTCGGCCCGCAATTGGAAGTATCGCGCGCGATGCTTGACGTAGGAACGCCATACGCCCATTGACCAAGCCCCACCCGCGCTCAGGATGGTTAGAATCGAGGGCTTCCTGCATGCGCCTCGGTGGTGCATGACACCTCGAACCGACCTCCGGAGTCCCCGATGAGCGACAACCCAGCCCAGATTCTGCCCAAGGCCAAAAAGTCGGTCGCGCTGTCCGGTATTGCCGCCGGCAATACCGCGTTGTGCACGGTGGGACGTACGGGCAACGACCTGCAGTATCGCGGCTACGACATTCACGACCTTGCCAAACACGCGGGCTTCGAGGAAGTCGCGCACCTGCTGGTTTACGGACACCTGCCGACCGCCGCCGAGCTGAAGGCCTACAAGACCAAGCTGAAGCGACTGCGCGGCCTGCCCGCGATCGTCCAGGACGCGCTGGAAATGCTGCCGCCGTCCACGCATCCGATGGACGTGATGCGCACCGGTGCCTCGGTGCTCGGCGCCGTGTTGCCGGAGAAGGAATCGCACCCGCTGGCCGAGGCGCGCGACATCGCGGATCGCCTGATGGCGAGCTTCGGCTCGATGCTGCTGTACTGGTACCATTTCAGTCATTCGGGCGCGCGCATCGACGTCGAGACCGACGACGACAGCATCGCCGGGCACTTCCTGCACCTGCTGCACGGTCGCCGGCCGAACGATCTGCACGCCCGCGCGCTGGATCAGTCGCTGATTCTTTATGCGGAACACGAGTTCAATGCGAGTACCTTTGCGGCGCGCGTGATCGCCGGCACCGGTTCGGACATGTATTCGGCGGTCACCGGCGCGATCGGTGCCTTGCGTGGCCCCAAGCACGGCGGCGCCAACGAGGTGGCGATGGACATCATCGCGCGCTATCGCTCGGCCGATGAAGCCGAGGCCGATATCCGCGCGCGCGTCGAGCGCAAGGAAATCATCATCGGTTTTGGCCATCCGGTGTACACCGTGGCCGATCCGCGCAACGTGATCATCAAGGAGATCAGTCGCAGACTTTGCGAAGATGGCGGGAACCGCCGCCTGTTTTCCGTGTCCGAGCGTATCGAGAGCCTGATGTGGGAACTGAAGAAGATGTTCCCCAATCTTGATTGGTACAGCGCGTCGAGCTACCACATGATGGGTGTGCCGACCGCGATGTTCACGCCGCTGTTCGTGATCTCGCGCACCAGCGGCTGGACCGCGCACGTCATCGAGCAGCGCCAGGACGGCAAGATCATCCGCCCCAGCGCCAACTACACCGGTCCCGACGAACGGCCATGGGATCCGATCGAGCAGCGGGGGTGATGGGGTTGCCCATCAGCGAGGAAGTTTGTGGGCGGCCTGTTTCTTTCTGGAAGCCATAATCCGATGATGGACGTCGTCATTGCGAGCGCAGCGAAGCAATCCAGTGCCTCTGCTCTGGCACTGGTCTTGCGGCACAGTCAGGAGAAGATCCAGAGTCGCTGGATTGCTTCGTCGCTGCGCTCCTCGCAATGACGGGGAATTGGATGAAATCGCTGCCATCGGACGGGTCAGTGGTCAGGCGCTCCAGCGAACGTCGGCGCGGTGCTTTTCTTGGCGTCCTTTGCGTCCTTTGCGGACCGATGGCTCTTCCGCGTACTGCTGACGCAACCGCCCGCGAAATCCTCGATCGCGGTTCCATCGAGATCGGTCTGGCCAGCGCCAGGCTGGACGGCAACATTGCCGTCAACGGCTCTGCACTGGGTACCGATATCGATCTCTCGCGCGACCTCGACATAGGCGGACGGGATCACGGCGAGTTGTTTGCCGCGCGCTGGCGTCCCTTCGAGCGGCATGAATTCGGCGCGCGCGCACAACACTACGGGCGCTCCGGCGAGCGCACGATTTCTCGCGACATCGTGTTCGACGACGAAGTCTTCACGGTCAACTCGCGACTCAGGGGCGAAATCGACCTCGACGTCTGGACCCTGAATTACACCGGTTGGCTGAGCCTGAATCAGCGCCGCGCATTCGGTCTCAGCATTGGTGCGCTGCAGTACCGGCTGGGCCTGAAACTCGCAGCGAAGAACCTGCCGGGTGGCGTCCAACCGGAGCCGCTGGAAGCGCAAGTCAGTGAAGACCTGCCGGTGCTGGTCGCAGGCGCCGAGTACCGAGAGCAGTTGAGCGATCGCTGGCGCATGGTGGTGCGTGCGGCGGTGTTCCAGGCCCGCATCAACAGCATCGACGGTACCGTCGTCACCGTCGATGCGGGCGTCGAATACGCGTTCACCGATCGACTGGCGCTGGCCTTGCGCTATTCGCAGACGCGCCTCGATGCTGAAGCCTCGCGTTCGGGACTGACCGGACGCTTGGACCTGGATCTGATCAGCGCGCAAAGTGCGCTGATCTGGCGCTGGTGACATGCTCATCATCCCACTGCATCAGCGGCTGACGCTGGCACGCTTTCCGTGGATCACGGCGCTGCTGATCGTGGTCAACGTCATCGTCCATTTCGGATTTCAGTCGCGCGATGAGGCGGCCTACCGCAACGCCGCCGAACACTACCAGCGCAGTGGCCTGGTCGAACTGGAATGGCCATGGTTGCTCAAGCACTTGTCGTCGCGCGGTGGCGGCGACATCGTCGCGCGGCTTGCGCACATTCCGGAGCAGATGCGTTCGCGCGCAGCGGTGGAGATCCAGGCGCTGGACCCCGAGTTTGCGCAGCGCATTCGCAATGCGCCGTTCCTGGAAGACGGCGACCCGCGCCTGGCGCGTTGGCGCAGCGACCGCGCCAGCTTCGAGCGCCAGTTGGCGCTGGCCTTCTCGCCGCGACACGTCCTGCGCTTTCACAGTCCCAGTGTGCCGGACTATTTCTCTTCGATGTTCCTGCACGGCAACAGCGGACATCTGCTCGGCAACATGGTGTTTCTGGCGCTGCTGGGACTGATGACCGAAGCGGCCCTGGGGCCCTGGTTGTTCCTGTCGGTCTATCTGTTCGCCGGATTCGGCGGCGGCCTGCTCAGCGCGATGAATCATTTCGGGCAGTTCGGCAGTGCCCTGGGCGCATCCGGTGCCATCGCCGGCCTGATGGGCGCCTGCTGCGTGGTCTGGGGGATGCGCAAGATCCGCGTGTTCTACTGGTTCTTCGTCATCTTCGACTACGTCCGCGTGCCAGCGCTGGCGCTGTTGCCGATCTGGCTCGGCTGGGAACTGTGGCAGATGTGGTCCCGGCCGGACGCCGGCATTGCCTTCGACGCGCATGCGGGCGGCATCATCACCGGCGCGCTGGCGACTTTCGCCATCCGCAAACTCGGCTGGGAACGCCGCGAGGTGCTCGACGAAGTCACCGAGGTTGAACCCGAAAAGGATCTCTACGCGTGCACACGCAGTGCACTCGGCAAACTCGATTTTCCCTCTGCCCGTGAACTCAGCGAACGCCTGATCCGGCAATTCCCCAACGATCGCGAGGCCTGGCGCCTGCGCCTGCGTGCGTGGCGCGACCGGCCGCAGGACGATGCGTGGCATGAGGCCGCGCGGCGCATGCTGCTGGAGCGCCTGGTTCCCCTCGCCAGTCCGGACGAAGAGATCGCCCTGTACGACGAGTACATGGCCACAAGCGGAGGCCGACCTCGTCTGTCCGACGAAGAAGTCGCAACGCTCGGAGCGCGTTGGTTGCAGGGACATCGCATGGCGGCCGCAGAGCGGGTGACATTGGCGCTGCTGCAGACCGACGAGCCCGGCGAGCCAGCCCGCCGGCTGGCCCTGAGATTGGCCCTGGCCTGGCATGAAGCCGGCGACAGCGCAGGCTTCCAGCGCGTCGCCGGAGCGCTTTACCAACGCTGCCCGACCAGCGCCGAAGCAGGGCGCTTGCAGCGGCTGCTGGGCTAGCGTTGAGCAGCCTTTGACCTGTGGTGGGCCCAGACTTGTCTGGACGCCTCAGCTGATCTGGTCCCGGCACCTGTGGGTCCAGACTTGTCTTGACGCTTTTGCTGATCTGCTCCTCGCTTCTGTGGGTCCAGACTTGTCTGGACGCTTTTGCTGATCTGCTCCTGGCTCCTGTGGGTCCAGACTTGTCTGGACGCTTTTGCTGATCTGCTCCTCGCTCCTGTGGGTCCAGACTTGTCTGGACGCTTTTGGGATGGCTGTTGGAAGAGCGTCCAGACAAGTCTGGACCCACCAGAGCTGAAGAGCGTCCAGACAAGTCTGGATCTACCAGAGCTGAAAAGCGTCCAGACGAGCCTGGACCTGCCTGAGCCGAAGAGCCTCAGACGGGTCGGACCCACGAACTCCGAAGAGCAACGCACGGGCTAGAATCCCCCGATCAAATCGCAACTCCCGGAGCCCGCATGAGCACGTCCGCCCCTCAGCAGTTGCCGGCCAGCGACAGCGCCATCGAACAGGGCCCGCTGCGCTTCGTCACCGCCGCCAGCCTGTTCGACGGCCACGACGCCGCGATCAACATCATGCG
>CALEZI010000103.1 GCA_937928755.1 uncultured Rhodanobacteraceae bacterium
CCGCACCGACAGATCGGCCGCCAGCACCATGCCGCAGCCCACCGCCTCGCCGTGCAGCCATGCGCCATAACCCAGGCCGGCCTCGATCGCGTGGCCGAAGGTGTGGCCGAAATTCAGGATCGCGCGCAGCCCGCTCTCACGCTCGTCCTGGCCGACGACCCAGGCCTTGATCTCGCAGCTGCGCCGCACCGCGTGCGCCAGCGCGGCGGCGTCGCGCGCCAGCAGCGCATCGAGGTTGGCCTCGATCCAATCCAGGAAAGCGGCATCGGCGATCGGGCCGTACTTGATGACTTCGGCCAGCCCGGCGCGCAGTTCGCGATCGGGTAGTGTGCGCAGCACGTCGAGGTCGCACACCACCCGCTGCGGCTGGTAGAACGCGCCGATCATGTTCTTGCCCGCCGGGTGGTTGATCGCAGTCTTGCCGCCCACCGACGAATCCACCTGTGCCAGCAGCGTGGTCGGCACCTGCACGAAGGGCACGCCGCGCATGTAGCAGGCCGCGGCAAAGCCGGTGATGTCGCCGACCACGCCGCCACCCAGCGCGAACAGCACGGTGTGGCGGTCGCAGCCATCGGCCAGCAGGCGGTCGAAGATCAGGTTCAGCGTCGGCCAGTCCTTGTGCGCCTCGCCGTCGGGCAATTCGAGCAGCGACACGCGGTCGTAATGCGGCGCCAGCGCGCTGAGCAGCCGCGGCGCGTACCACGGCGCGACGACCGGGTTGCTGACGATCAGCGCATGCGCCGCGCGCGGCAGGCCCTGCCATGAGGCCCGGGCGTCGAGCAGGCCCGCGCCGATCAGGATGTCGTAGTGCTGGCTGCCGGTGTCCACCGCCACCGCCTGCGCCGGGTCTGCAACGCGCTGGATCATGGCGGGCAGTGTACGGTGGCGCCAGGCATCAGCCGCCGCGCCGCGGCAGCCGGCGGCACAGCGCCGGGCTCAGGAATGCGCACCAGCCCCGATGGGCGAAGGCACGCGCTGCGGATCGACCAGCCCGGCCAGCTCCAGCTGCATCAGCACCAGGTTGACCAGCGCCGGCACCGACGGCCGGCCGGTCTCGATCACGTAATGCGCGGTCTGGCGGTACAGCGGATCACGCTCGCGGAACAGCTCGCGCAGCCGCCGCAGCGGGTTGGCCACCTGCAGCAGCGGGCGCTGCGTGTCGTGGCGCAGCCGCCGCGCCAACTCTTCGGGCGTGGAGCGCAGATAAAACACCTGCGTGCGCTGGTGCAGCGCGTCGCGGTTGGCGCGGCGCAGCACCGCGCCGCCGCCGGTGGCCAGCACGATCTCGCCGCCGCTGCTGAGCTGGTCGATCACCTGCTGCTCGATGTCGCGGAACGAGGCCTCGCCGTGGGTCTCGAACCAGGCGCGGATCGGCATGCCGATGCGCCTTTCGATCTCATGGTCGCTGTCGACCAGCGGCAAGCCCAGGTGCCGCGCCAGGTGGCGCCCGACCGTGGACTTGCCGCAGCCGGGCATGCCGACCAGGGTGATGGTCACGATTGCCTACCGCCCCAGTGGGCTCGCGATAGCGACTCTCACTGCACGAATAGAGTTTGGCTGCTGCTGTGCGTAACGCCCGTTGTATCCACAACGCGCACAGTGATCGCCTTGTTCCCTACGCTCACGTAGGGGTGCGCCACCGGCACCGATGGGATCGTGCCGGCCGAGGTCTGACCATCTCCCCAGTCGATCGTGACGCTTGCGGCCGTTGAACCCGCCGCCGAACCAGCCCAGCTCTGCGGCAGAACCTCCACCGTGAGGGGAGCCGTCTGCGTGGCACTGAAATCCACTTGGTCGCGGTAGCGGACGTCGAAAGCGGAGCGCGAGGTACTGCGCGGCTCACCCTCGTAGAGCACGCGGGCCCCCGCGCTTCCGCCCCGCGGCGACTTGACCTCCAGAGCGAACGACGCGTCCCCCGAACACTTGTCTTCCACACCGCGCACGGTGATGCTGTGCGCCGATGGCACATTGCTGTTGGTTGCGACGGTGGTCCAGGTCGGAGCCTTTGCGGTATTCGGCAGATCCAAGCCCGGAGACGGCGCGCGAGTGCCAATGGCAAGCACGCTCGATGGCCGGAATCCCGCCGGGCTGATGTTGCTCGAGGCATCGGCGACGGCCAGCGTGGTCCCAGCCGCCATCGGATTGCCGATGCCGTCGTCGAGCATCGCGAGCACCGTCGCCTGCGGCACCGGCGTGTCCTTCGGGCAGTTCGGTTTCAACCGAACGAACGGCTCCGAAGCCGCGCTTCCATCAAGATGGTAGGTGCGACTGAGGCTGCTGAGCGGCACGACCACGGTTGGATCGCCCGCCGACGACGCCTGGCTGAGGTAGATCACCGTCGACGCCCGGATGTGCGCTGTGCCGCGCACGCCATCGCCCTTGACCGTGATCAGGTTGTTGCGCTGGTAGGGGATCGGAATATCCGTGTCGCCGTTGATCGTCGGGTTCGTCGGGGCAGCCGTGCTGCCGTCTCCATAGACACCATCCTTGTTGGCGTCGACGTAGGCATCCCCCAGATCCTGGCGATTCAAGTCGAAACCATCGACACCGTTCGTGTACAGGTTGTCGCCGTTGCGGTCGTCGAAGTCCTCCATGCCAACGGCATAGGCGGTCAGGACCACGCGGTTGTCCGCCGGGCGACGCGCCTGGGACACCACCTGGCACGAGCAGGCCCCGTTCGTCGTCCTGCACGAGCCGTTGTCGGCGGTGCACACGGCCGCGCCGGAGCCGATGAAATTCACCACCGTGCCATCGGGCACCGGATTCGAGAACTGGTCGGCCAGACGTACCGTCAGCGTGGCGATCTCACCGTCGAAGTTGCCGCCGTCGATGTTGGCCTTGTCCACCGAAAGCGAGAACGAACGCTGCAGCGGCAGGCCGGTCGAGACCGACAGCGTGTCGGAGAAGCTCTCGAGCGGCGCCGAGGCCGTCGACGGATAGAGCGAGCGGGCACGCACGCGCACCGGCGTCGGCACCGTCCCCGAGTTGACCTGCACCGTGACCGTGCCATCGGCGTTGGTGCGCTTCATGTAGCGGATCTGGCTCAGCGGGTCGGTACCGCACACGGCCGTGCTGCCCAGCAGCGAAGGCAGCGAGCTCGGCGAAAAGCCGTCCAGGTTCAAGCCACCGATGTAGGTGGACACGTCGAAGCAGACATCGGCATTGCCAACACCCTGACCGGCGACGTCGACCAGCTTGAAGGTGACGGTCGCGTTCTCCTGGCGGCCATTGCCACCCTGGCCGCGCAGCGTGATCGATTTGTCGGACGGCTCCACCGACACGAAACGCAGGCTGCCGGTGGTCGGCGCCTTCACCAGCATCGAGCCGGACTTGGAGTCGGTCGCAATCGACGCCGTGATGCTGACCGTGGCATCGGCGGTCTGCGCGCAGCCGTTGTCGACGAAGGTGCCAACGGCAATACCGCTGGGCGCGGTCGCCGCGCTCGGCGTCACGCTCGCCTTGCCCGCAGGACAAGACGACGTGAAGTTGACCGTCACCGGCGAGGTATAGGGTGCACCGTTTTGCAGCACCTGAACTTCCACCCCCGTCGTGCCGTAGGCAGAAACCGAGGCCGACGAGACCTTGACCGCGCCAAGACTCAACGATGCCGGCGGGGTGCTGCTCGATCCGCTGGCAAAGAAATTCGCTCCTGCCGTGACCGTTTCGTCGCCGACCTTGGCTGTCGCCTTCAGCGTGCCGGCACCGGTCGAGGCGCCCAGAGAGGAAACAGTCACGATCGCGGTGCCGTCGTCTGCCGTAAGCAGCGAACCCGCCACCGGGTCGATCCTGACCAATTCAACCGCCTGTTCGATCGAGAACTGGACGATCTCGCCGGCGACCGGTTGGCCGTTGCGCGTCAGCACCGCCTGGGCGCGCAAAGGCTGTCCGGTGACAACTGCCGTCGTTGCGGCACCGTTCGAGTCGGTCAACTTGAGGGTCAAGCCAGCGGTCGTCTGCGCGCCGCCGCCGCTGCCACCACCACCGCTGCCACCACCACCGCCCGACCCATCGCCGCCGGACGTGGTCGAATCGCCGCCGAATGGCGGCTCGGGCGGCGCTTCGGTGTCGCCGCCACAGGCCGCCACCAGCATCGTCGCGACCACGGCCGCCGCGGCCATGCGAAGACCGCGCCAGCGCGCAACTCCTGATCCGTCTCGCGTCTTCACCTTCATCTCGTACTTCCTCGTTGATGTATTCGTGGCCACGCCGGGTCGGCTGCCACCGTGTCGCGCCGCGCAGTAGGCCCGACGCGGCGCCGCCCCGCGGGAACGGCGGCGCGCAAGGCGCGCAAGGCGTGGACTCGCGGGTGCGCTTGCTCTACCGCGCCGCGATGCGGTCGGTGATGATCTTCGGCGTGATGAAGACCAGCAGCTCGGTCTTCTTGGTCGACAGCAGCCGGTTCTTGAACAGCCAGCCCATGTAGGGGATGTCGCCGAGCAGCGGCACCTTGTTGATCTCTTCCTGGTTGGTCTGGGTGAAGATGCCGCCGATGACCACCGTGCCGCCGTTTTCCACCAGCACCTGCGTGCGCACGTGCTTGGTGTCGATGGCGAAGCCCTGCAGCGTCGGACGGCCGACGCTGTCCTTGTTGACGTCCAGGTCGAGCAGCACGTAGCCCTCGGGCGTGATCTGCGGCGTGACCTCGAGCTTCAGGATCGCCTTGCGGAACTGCACCGCGGTGGCGCCGCTGGACGTGGCCTGCTGGTAGGGCAGTTCCTCGCCCTGCTCGATCAGCGCCTTGACCTGGTCGGCGGTGATGACGCGCGGGCTGGACACGATCTTGCCGTTGCCGTCGTTTTCCAGCGCCGACAGCTCCAGGTTCAGGAACTTGTCGGCCGACGCGCTGAACAGCGACAGCGCGAAGGTGGCGGCCGCCGCGCCCAGCGACCCGGTATTGGCCGGCAAGTTGACGAACTGCGAGTTGGTGAAGTCCACCGGCGGGCTCTGTCCGGTCTGCGCGCCCACCGCCGAATAGTTGCCGCCGACGTTGACGCCCGGGCCCGAGGTCGGCCGGCCGGCCAGATCGGCGAAGCCCAGCTTGACGCCCAGGCTCTGACCCCAGTTGTCGGTGGCCTCGACGATGCGCGCCTCGATCAGCACCTGGCGCACC
>CALEZI010000104.1 GCA_937928755.1 uncultured Rhodanobacteraceae bacterium
GTCGAATGGGAGAGCAATTTTGTCGGCGGCCCCAACCCAAGGCATAGGGTCTACAAGAATGTTGTGAAGGCGATCGGGTGTCGCGAGGGTTCGTGGCGCCAGGTCGCTCCCGTGTCGGGGTGCTTCACCCCGGTACCCGCACCCACCCTTCCATCAACACCCGCGCACTACGGCTCATGATGGCCTTGGTGACGGTCCAGGTACCGTCCATTTCCAGCGCCTGCGCACCAACGCGCAAGCTTCCGGAAGGGTGGCCGAAGCGAACCGCTTCTCGCGCGCCGCCGCCTGCGGCCAGGTTGACCAGCGTACCGGGCACCGAAGCCGCGGTGGCGATGGCCACGGCGCAAGTGGCCATCATCGCGTGGTGCAGCTTGCCCATCGACAGCGCGCGCACCAGCACGTCGACCTCGTCGGCAGCCACCGTTCTGCCGCTGGAGGCCAGATAACTGGCCGGCGGCGCGACGAAGGCGATCTTGGGCGTGTGCTGGCGCGTCCTTGCCTCGTCGGCGTTCGCAATCAGGCCCATGCGCAAGGCGCCCGCGGTGCGGATGGCTTCGAACATGACCAGGCGTTCCGCACTGCCGTTGATCTCCGGCTGCAGTTCAGTGCCGTTGAGTCCAAGATCGGCGGCATTGACGAAAATCGTCGGAATGCCGGCATTGATCATGGTCGCCTTCAGCGAGCCGATGCCCGGCACATCGAGGTCGTCGACCCGATTTCCGGTTGGAAACATCGAGCCGCCGTCGCCGTCGTCCTCGGCCGGATCGAGGAACTCGAGAACGATTTCCGCCGCCGGAAAGGTCACGCCGTCGAGTTCGAAGTCGCCGGTTTCCTGGACTTGACCGCCCGTTACCGGGACCTGCGCGATGATCGTCTTGCGAATGTTGGCCTGCCAGATGCGCACCGTGCAGATGCCATCTTCAGGAACTCTTGCCGGGTCGATCAGACCCTTGGCGATCGCGAATGGGCCGACCGCCGAACTCAGGTTGCCGCAGTTGCCGGACCAGTCGACGAACGGCTGGTCGATCGACACCTGACCGTAGAGGTAGTCGACATCGTGATCCGGCTGCGCCGAACGGCTGATGATCACGCACTTGCTGGTGCTGGACGTCGCTCCGCCCATGCCATCGGTGTGTTTGCCATAAGGATCCGGGCTGCCAATCACGCGCAGCAGCAAGGCATCACGCGCGGGCCCCGGCATCTGCGCCGCGAGTGGCAGGTCTTCGAGGCGAAAGAACACCCCTTTGCTGGTGCCGCCACGCATGTAGGTGGCGGGAATTCGGGTCTGCGCGGGAAACGACATGGTCTGCATTGGCTGCCGAATGGAAACGCACGCAGTCTACGGCAGGCGCTAGCCCGCAGTTCTCACACCGGTTACGGATGATCGCGAAGGGCTCTGCGCCGAGCGCAAGGCACGAGGGGTGAGAGCGGGCAAGCTTGCGCCGCATGCGACGCGCCCGCTCGAACGGGCGGCAGCTTGCTGCCGCACCGGGGTGAGGAAAGGGTGCTCCGTTGGCTGGAGAGCGTCCAGACAAGTCTGGACCCACAGAAGCCAGGCTCACCGCGCGTTTGGCGGGTCCATGCCGCAAGACCCCAGCCGCAAGATCTCAATGGGCGTGCGCGGCCGACTTCGGGCAATGGCAGGCGCCGGTCGGGCCGTACTGGATGCCGAAGCCGTTGCCATCGACATGCCGCTGCCAGTAAAACTCTGGCGCCGGTGCGCCACGCCCGCCAACCTCGGCCATGTCTGCCTTGAGGTCGAACAGGCGCCCATCGACCATCACCATCGTGGTGTTGTCGCTGTCGCGGATGTCGGCCAGCGGATTGCCGTCGAGCACCACCAGGTCGGCCTGCTTGCCGGCTTCGAGCGATCCGATCGACGCGCCCATGCCGATGTAGTCGGCACCATCGATGGTCGCCGCACGCAGCACCTCGAACGGCGTGAACCCGCCCTGTGCCAGGCTCCACATCTCCCAGTGCGGCGACAAACCCTGCATCTGGCCGTGGCCACCCACCTGGATGCGCACGCCGGCATCGCGCAACTGTTTCGCCGCCCTGGCGATTTCGATGTGGTAGTAGTCCCAGTCCGGCGCGGTTTCACGACGAATCGCGCGCGCGCCCAGAGTGTCCTTCGGGAAATAGCGATTGAGGCGCGGCTCTTCCCACACATTGTCGCGTGCGTACCACCAGTATTCCGAATTGAGCCCGCCGTAGGCGACCACCAGGGTCGGCGTGTTACGCACATCGGTGCGACTCATCAAACCGATCACGTCGTTGTACAAGGGCGCGACCGGCAGGTTGTGCTCGACGCCGGTGACACCGTCGATGACCATGGTCAGGTTGTGGAACTGGGTGGAACCGCCCTCTTCCACCACCAGCATGGAGAGTTCGCGCGCGGCGGTGTTGATCTGCTGGCGCTGGTCGCGACGCGGCTGGTTGTAACTCTTGACGCTGAAGGCGCCGAGCGCCTGCATGCGCTTCAGGTGGGCGCGCGCGTCGTCGAGCGAATCGACCACCGCCTTGAAGTCGCCATCGGCGCCGTAGAGGATGGTGCCGGTGCTGAACACGCGCGGGCCGACCAGCTCACCTGCCTTGACCAGTTCGGCCTGCGAAAACACGAACTCGTTGGTCGCCGACGGATCGTGCAGCGTGGTGATGCCAAACGCCAGGTTGGCGTAGTAAGCCCAGTTCTGTTGCGGAACCACGCCCTGGCCAAAGTGCGCCGCGTGCGCATGCGCGTCGACGATGCCCGGGATCAGCGTCTTGCCGCTGACGTCGATCACGCGCGCACCGGCCGGAACCGAGATGTCGGCGCGAGCGCCGACTGCGCGGATACGATCGCCGTCGACGATCACCACGCCGTCTTCGATCACTTCTTCAGTGTTTTCGGCGTCGCGCATGCTGATCACACGGCCACCGACGAAGGCGGTCACGCCGCTCGGCGCGTACACCGGTTGCGTCAGGCCGATGGCGATGCCGGGCGCCTGGTCGGGCTTCGGCAATTCCTTCGGCGCGCCCGGCAAAAAGGCAAACGCCTCATTCAGGGAGCGACTCACATAACGATCGCCGACCAGCCAATGCAAGGCCTGGGCATCGCCCTGGCCCGACCAATGCAGGTACGAACCGGCTTGATCGCTGACTTTGGCGATCGGAATCGCCTTGCTGTCCTTGCCGAGTTCGATGCTGCCGCCGGTCTCGGGCAGCGGCGCCACATAGGCGTTGAACAGCTCGGTGAAAGCGACAAAGCGCCGATCCGGGCTCAGCGCGACAAAGTCGACGTACTTGAGGTTGAACACCTCGCGCACGTCTTCGCCGTGCAGGCCGGCGGACATCAGCTTCTTGCTCAGGCCCTCGCCGGTCAGGAAATAGACGCGCGAACCGTCGGCCGAGAACTGCGGGTTCTGTCCGTCCCTGGCGATGCGTGTCGGCGCACCACCCGCAGCGGGAATCCAGAAAATGCCACGATCCTTCGACCACAGGCTGCCGGTCAGCCCACCGCCAGCGCTGCGCGCATAGACGATGCGACTGCCATCCGCAGAGAACTGCGGACCGTAATAAAAGCCCTTTTCGGTGGTCAGCTTGCGCTCGGCGCCGCTGGCCAGATCGCGCTCGACGATGGCGCCCATCGCGGCATCCGACCAGGTCGTGTAAAGCAGCTTGCGACCATCCTGGTTGAAGCTCGGCTGGTATTCGAATACCCCGTCCGCAGCGGTCAACCGCTGCGGTTGGCCGCCCGCCAGCGATTTGCGCCAGAGTTTGCCGACGGCGTGGAAGATCAACGTCTTGCCGTCCGGACTGGTGGCCACGTCGCGGATCATCTTCGCGGTGAAGCGACCCTCGTCGATCTTCTGCGCAAAACGCAGCGGCTCGACCACCTGCTGGTCGATCTCGGCGGTGAACGGAATCGCGCTGGCCGCGCCGGATGCCGCATCGACACGCCACAGCTTGCCCTGCGCCCAGATCACGATGGCGCTGCCATCCGGCGTCCAGTCGAAGTTGGGGTACGGCCCGAAGATCGCCCAGGCTTCCTGCTGGTCGTGCGACAGCCCGTCCCACAGCGGTCGCACCGCGCCCGATTCCAGGTCGATGAGGTGCAGCACGGTTTTCTCGCGCACGCGTTTGACGAAGGCCAGCGATTTCCCGTCGGGCGATGGCTGCGGGCGGACCGCGCCACCCGGACTGCGGATCAGGTTGTCGATCTCGCCGGTCTGGCGGTCGAGGCGGCGAATGGCATAGATCACGTTGTGCACGTTCTTGTTGTACTGGAATGTCGATCCGCCGCTGAGATCCTCGCTGAAATAGACGTAGCGACCATCCGGGCTGACCGCCGGCTCGCCCTGGTCCTGCTGGTCGTTCTTCTTCTTGGTCAGTTGCAGGCCGTCGCCGCCGCCGGTGTGATAAAGCCAGAGTTCACCGGCGCCCAGCGAACGCTCCGAAGTGAAGTGCTTGCGACCGATCAGGTACTGTCCGTCCGGGGTCCATGCCGGGTTGTTGAAGAGGCGGAAACTCTCTTTGGTGACCTGCGTCGACTTGCCATCGGCCAGCGTCATCCGCCACAGGTTGTTGCCTCCGGCGCGATCCGAGGTATAGGCCACTTGCTTGCCATCTGGCGAATAGCGCGGCTGCACGTCGAACGCGAGCCCCTGGGTGATGCGCCTTGCCTTGCCGCCGGCGATCGGCAACTCGTACAGATCACCGAGCAGGTCGAACACGATGCGCTGCCCGTCCGGGCTCACATCGAGGTTCATCCAGGTGCCTTCGTCGGTGCTGAACCTGATGGGTTTGAGCTTGCCGGGCGGCTGGTTGACGTCCCACTTGGGTTTGTCGCCAGATTCGTCCCTGGCCTGCGCCAGACTGGTCAACAGCGCCAGGGTAACGGTGATCAGGGCCGCACGGATCATGGGCAGGCTCGCTCGTACCAAAGGATCGCGGACCCTAACACGCGAGATTTCGATGCGGGCGTGAACAAGTTGATCGGCGCCACGCATTCTGTCGTGAAATCCGGCCCTGGCGCCGAAGCCCTATGCTTGGGGCCTTGTTGCAGCAAAAGCAGAAGCGCCATGTCCGATGCAGAGCCCCAGTTGCCGCGAGTCGATGCGACGCCCGACCACGACGACGATCCCGAACTCGACCATCCGTCCTTTCCGAATGGGCTGTCGCGCCGCGAGATCGGCGTCGGCCGCGATTACTGGCAGACGCATGTGTTTGCCCGCGGCGGCTTGCGTTTCGATGCACTGGACGGATTCCTGACCGCCCTCAGCCTGCTGCCGAATCCACCGCCGCCGCAGCGCTGGACTGCGCTGGCGCTCGGCCCGGATCTCGCCAACGTGCACGCCGACGAGCGCGAACAGGCCGTCGCCTGGATGTTTCGTTTCGGTACTCACGTTGCCCAGCGGGTGCGGCTGGATCCGGCCGTCCATCAGGCATCGGTGTTGCCCGAATTCGACTTTCTGCCGCAGGACGAGGCGGAGACTGACGAGCAGGCCGAGGCACGCACGGCGATGTCCTGGTCCGCCGGCGCCGCCAGCGCGTTGGCACTCGACAGCGCGGGCGTCAACGACATCATGCAGAGCGAGACGCTGCGCGCCGAGCTGGCGCCGTTCGTGCTGCTGGGGCGCAGCGGCGCATCCGACGACGTTCCATTTACCCGCAAGGAGCGGCTGCGCCTGATGCGCGCCGCCGCCTGGGGCGCTCATCGTTTGTGGAAGCACTACCAGCCGATCCGCGAACGCGGCGGCCTGCGCCCGCAGCCCGCAAGGGCCGAACCATCACCCGGACGCAATGACCCTTGTCCTTGCGGCAGTGGGCGCAAGTTCAAGGTCTGCCATGGGGCGGTGAGGCACTGAGGCTTTGGAGTGCGCCGGTTTGCCGGCGCCATGGATGGATGCCGTGGTTCAAAGGTTCAAGGGCATCCAAAGCCGTGGCAAGCGACCAACTTCAGGCGCACACATACAGCCGACGGCTGCCGACTCGCGCATCCTGCGCTCGACGATCAGCCCGGCCTCGGGCTCCCTGCCCGAGGCGTTCGAAGCTCGCGAGGCAGTGCCTCGCGTCGGCTGCGCCGACCGCTTCTCACCCGCGCTCCAGCAACTTGCGCAGATCGCTCAGCGCCGCATTCGCGCGCGACACGTAGTTCGCCATCACCAGGCTGTGGTTGGCGAAAAATCCGTAACCACCGCCGTTGAGGATGACCGGGCTGTAGATCGCCGACTGCGCTTCTTCCAGCTCACGAATGATCTGCTTGACGCTGACCACCGCGTTCTTGTCTTCCAGCACAGGACGAAAATCGCGTTCGACGGCTCGCAGCAGGTGCAACAGCGCATAGGTCGAACCACGCGCCTCGTAGAACACGTTGTCGATCTGCATCCACGGCGTTCGGGTGATCATCACCGATGGCGACGGCGTCGACTGCTGCGCGCTCGCTTCATTGGCCAGATCGGTATTGATGCGCACCTGACCGACGCTCATCGACAGCCGCTGCGACAGCGATCCCATCTGCTTCTCGACCAACGTCAGCCACGCCACCAGATTGTCGGCGCGCACATAGAACTGCGCGTTGAACTGATCTTCGTCGGCCAGTCTCACCAGGTAGGCGTTGAGATGGGCAATGCCCTGGCGATACTGGCTCTCGCTCGACGGCAGGATCCAGTGGTCGTTGCTGTAGGCAAACAAGGGTTGCGCCTCGCGCAGATCGGTGTCGTCCTGGCTTTGACTCTGCGAGCGCGAAAAGTCGTTGCGCATCGACAGCGCAAAGTCGCGCACCTGCTGCAGCACGCCGAATTCCCACTCCGGGATGTTGTCCATCAACACACCCGGTGGCGCAATGTCGTTGGACAGGTAACCGCCGCGCTTGTCGAGCAGGGTTTCGACCAGTTTCATCGCCGTGGAGACGCTGACGTACCCGGGCACCACCTTCTGATTGGCGGCCTTGGCGCGCGCTTCGGCAACCGCCAGCACCTTGAACGGCGCCGGCTCGGCAGTCCACCAGAGCATCAGCATCGATACCAGCACGGCGTACACGGCCAGCGCGACGACCAGCATGCGCCACCGATATTGCCGCCAACCGCGCGCCGGCGGCACGCTGAGTTGTTCATTCACCTGCGGCACTACCGCGTCCTGGGATTCCATAGCGTGCTTCCGTAGCCAGTTCGCTTCGATCCTAACCCAGCAAGCGTTGGCTGAGGATGAGCGTAGACCGAGAAGAGCCCCTGTCGATGCGCTCATCGATGACAGAACGCGTCAAGGCAATGGTCCGATGCGCGACAACAACGAGGGTCGGTTGGCCCGCGCGGCCAGCAGCGCCTCCCCTCCGGCGAATGCGAGCACCGCCGCCAGCAGCAGCGGGCCCGCGCCGATCGGCGCATCGGCGAAGACCACGACCGCTGGTGCAAGCGCCAACAGGAACGCGCCGAAGCAGGCATCGACGATCCTGGTCACGCCGCGAGGACCACTCACGTGTGGTAATAGTCGATGATCAGGTGGATTCGGTCCTCGCTTCCATTGTTCCTGACCGAGTGGTACTTGGTGTTGTCGATCTCGATGACGTCGCCGACCTTGAAACTGTGGTCGATGTCGTTGATGAAGAAGTGCACGCGCTCGTGAGTGACGATCGGGATGTGGATGCGATGCACCATGCGCAGCGCCACTGCGCCGTCCATGTGGTCGCTGATCTGACCACCCGCCTTCAGCTTGGCGAACATCGCCTTGCGGATGACCGGCCGCTCATAGCGGTACTCGTTCTGGATCAGCTCCAGCACCGGTCGCAGCAGTGGTTCGAAATCCGCGTAATGGCGGGTGGTCTCGACCGGCGTATCGGTACTGGTGTTGGCGGACCATTTCAACACCAGGCTCTCGGTGTCCTTGTGGACCCGAAACTGCTGCTGGCGCAGGGCATTCTCGGCCCATTCCTCGTCGGTCTTGGTCGCCAGCAACTTCGCGATATCGGCGACATCCACATGGCCGATGTGATGCACCTGTCCCTTCAGTTTGTAGGGCGGCGCGCGGTAAAGGTCTTCAGGTAGGTCCATAACGCTTCGTTCCAGGCGAAAAGGCAGCGCAGATTGGGTTGTCGCCCGCGCTCGCCGACGCCTCGAATTCTACACTCGACCCTGCGCTGGAACAGCGAGCATGCGCCAGCGGGCGCTCGTCGATCTTCTATGATCGGCGCTTCGCTGCAGTGAATTCGCCTTGCGCATGTCCAGAGCCGCCCTGGTGCTTTGTTACCACTCAACCAACGTCAGCGGCAATCACTATGCCGCGAACGACCACTTTGCGTTGCGCGCGGATCTGGCCGCCTTGAGTGCTCGCGGTGTCGAACTGGTGCACGCCTCTGCGGTCGCCAACGAACCTCTGGCGGCGCATCCGCGCGTGGCGATCACCTTCGACGACGGCATGATCCTCGATGCGATCGACTTCGAGCATCCGACCTGGGGCCACCAGGATTCGTTCCTGCGCATCCTGCGCGAGCACCATGGCGCCACGGGCCAGCGCTGCGTCGCCGCCAGTTTCGTCATCGCCAGCCCCGATGCGCGCGCCGAACTCGACCGCAAGGACTTCCTGTCGCTCAATGTCTGGCACGACGACTGGTGGCCGGAGGCCACCGCCAGCGGCTATCTCACCATCGAGAACCACAGCTGGGACCACAACCATCCGTCGCTCGACCGCAGCGTGCAGCGCGACAACCGCCGCGGCAGCTTCCGTCACATCGACTCGCTGGAAGACGCCATGGCCGAGGTCGGGCTGGCCAGCGATTACATCGAGCAGCGCTGCGGTCGGCGACCGACGCTGTTCGCTTATCCCTGGGGCGAGGACAATCCTTATCTGGCGGACAGTTTCTTTCCCACCTATGCCGAGGAACTCGGCCTGCTCGGCGCGTTCATCACCAGCGGCGCCCAGCCGGCAGCTTTCGATCGCTGGCGCATTCCGCGACGGGTCTGCGGCGCCGACTGGCGCTCGCCCGAGGAATTCTCCGCCCTGCTCGATCGCTACCTGAGCCTGGAGTTCACCGATGTCTGAGTTCACCCTGAAAACCGCCGACGGGCGCGCCTTTCTGACCATCACCGAAGTGGCCGAGGGTCCGTTTTTCGTCAACGAGCTGTTCCGCCGGAAGTTCGGCAGCGACGGCCCGGATATCCCGCGGCATTTCATCGCCTTCTACAAGGACACTGCCGGCGCGCTGCACGTCGCCGGTTTCTCGCACATGATGCGATTCAATCGGGTGTACCTGTCCGGCGGTTCCTGCAGCGACGGCAATACGCTGAAACGCATGTCCGACGAGGAACTCGCCATCGTCAAGGCGCACGGCGGCATCTGGGCGATGATCCTGCGCCATTGCTGGACGCGCCTGGATGGCGAATGCGACGCCTACTTCGGCCATTGCGGCGATCCACGTGCCCGCGAAGTTGCGCTCGCGACCGGTTTCGAAGTCACCCATACGCCAGTGCACATCGTGCGCTGGCACAAGCCGTTGAGCGTCGAGCGCAAGACGGAACTGCTTGATTCGGTGATTGCAATCGGGTTGTTTTGACTGCGGCCGCTGTTTTTCGGGACCGGGCTATGTCCGGACGGTGTTGGCTTCGGCCTGCAAAAAGCGTCCGGACGAAGTCCGGACCCACAAGAGCATCGATGGAGCCTGCGGTTCATTGACCCGCAGGCTCCATCGCGTGAACTGCATTCCCGTCGGCGCAAACGACTCCGACGGTAGCGCCTTACAGCGCGTCGCCGTCGACTTCGCCGGTGCGGATGCGCACCACCTGATCGAGGTTGTAGACGAAGATCTTGCCGTCGCCGATACGCCCGGTATTGGCCGCCTTGCGCACGGCGTCGACCACCGCGTCGACGCGCTCGTCGATCACCGCGATTTCGACCTTCACCTTGGGCAGGAAGTCGACCACGTATTCGGCACCCCGATACAGTTCGGTGTGTCCCTTCTGGCGACCGAAACCCTTGACCTCGGTGACGGTGATCCCGGTCATGCCGGCTTCGGACAATGCCTCACGGACGTCGTCGAGCTTGAACGGCTTGATGATGGCCACGACCATTTTCATTGTGTGTACTCCTCGTCGCAATTCATGATCACAGGTTGTAGCCGCGTTCGTCGTGCAGCACCAGATCCAGACCTTCGGTCTCTTCGTCCACATTGACCCGCAACGGCATCACCAATCCGACCAGCTTCAGCAGCACATAGGTCAGGACACCGCTATAGACCACCGTGAACAGCACGCTCTTGATCTGTACCCACACCTGTCCGGCAATCGTCTGACCCTCGACCAGTCCGGCGCCGCCGAGGCTGGCGTCGGCGAACACGCCGGTGAGTATGGCCCCGATGATGCCACCGACTGCGTGCACACCGAACACGTCGAGCGAATCATCGTAGCCGAGCGCCCGCTTGAGCTTGGTCGCCGCAAAGTAACAGACCACGCCAGCAACCAGGCCGATGACCACGGCGCCGCCCGGGCCACAGGTCCCGGATGCTGGCGTGATCGCCACCAGTCCGGCCACCGCGCCCGAGGCAGCACCGAGCACCGAGGGCTTTTTGTGCACGATCCACTCGACCAGCATCCAGCCCAGAACTCCCGACGCGGTGGCCACCTGAGTCACCAGCATCGCCATGCCTGCCGAACCGTTGGCAGCGACTGCCGATCCAGCGTTGAAACCGAACCAACCCACCCACAGCATCGAAGCGCCGATCACCGTGTAAGTCAGGTTGTGCGGCGGCATCGCGGTGGTCGGGAAACCCTTGCGCTTGCCGAGCACCAGCGCGGCCACCAGTGCGGCAATACCCGCATTGATATGCACCACGGTACCACCGGCGAAATCGAGCACGCCCCAGTCCCACAACAGGCCACCGTTGCCCGACCACACCATGTGCGCCATCGGGAAGTAGACGAAGGTTACCCACAAGCCGGCGAAAATCAGCAAGGCCGAGAACCGCATGCGTTCGGCGACCGATCCGACAATGAGCGCCACCGTGATGATCGCGAAGGTCATCTGGAAGGTCGCGAACACGCTCTCCGGGATCGCATAAGTGAGGGAATCGCGACCGAGTCCGGCCATCAGGGCACGATCGAAGCCACCGATGATCGAATTCAGGTTGACCACGCCCTGTTCCATGCCGGCAACACTGAAGGTCATCGAATAGCCGTACAGCACCCATAACACGCTGACCAGCGCGGTGATGGCAAAACACTGCATCAGCACGGAAAGCACGTTCTTGGCACGCACCAGGCCACCGTAGAACAGCGCCAGCCCCGGTATCGTCATGAACAGCACCAGCGCGGTGGCGGTGAGCATCCACGCGGTGTCGCCCGGGTTGAGTGTCGGCGTGTCCTGGGCCGACACCGCACCTGCAGCCAGAAGTGCAGGTAATCCATGGAGCCATCTTTTCATTGTCTATCCCCTTCGTTGGACGGGTGGTTGCAAAGCAGCAATGAACAGATGGCAAGAGCGGTGCCAAGCACTAGAGCGCCGGCTCGGACGAGCGACGAACGCACCCAATGCGCCGTGCAGAATCCTGCATTTTCAGGGAGTTGAATCAGGAGCCCAGAGGTACCGATGCACTCTGCTGGCTTCACTCTCGCTGCCATTGCAGCGTTGCGGTGCACCATGAACGCCGGATAAACCCGGCAGATCACCGAAGTGGTGCACGCCATTCACGCGCTTTGTTTCGGTCGGCCACCGCGCGGACGGTGATCCCGTCACCCGACATCGTCGCGACCTGCGCTAGTCTTGCGATTCGTCCGCAGCGTCGGCGCCTACATGTCAGACCACACCATTCACGCCGATTACATGCCAGCGCTGATTGCACGCGTGCGCGCGACCGACCTCAAGAGCGCTGCGAAGCTGCTGGCACCGCTCAGCGATGCAGAAATCGCCGAGGTGCTTGCCGGGCTCAGCACCGGCCAGGCGGTCGAGGTGCTCGAGGAGTTTCCGCGCGAACGCCGGGCGACCATCGCCGCAGAGACGGCGGCAGGCCCTGACTGGCTGGAAGGCCATCGTTACCCGGAAGGCAGTGTGGGTCGACTGATGGAGCGTGCGCCGGCGGTGTTTCCGGAGCACGCGCAGATCGGCGTGGTGATCGAAACGCTGCGCGACGTGATCCGCACACGGCAGATCGTTTATGTGTTCTGCGTCGACACGGCGCGCAAGTTCACCGGCGTGGTCGCGTTCCGCGAACTGCTGTTCTCGGAACGCGACGCCACCCTGGAATCGGTGATGGTGCGCTCGCCATTCGCGCTGCAGCCGGGCATGCCTCTCGAAGAAGCCATGCGCGAGGTGGTGACGCGCCACTACCCGGTGTATCCGGTGTGCAGCGAGCTCGGTTATCTGTTGGGACAGGTCAAGGGCTCGGTGCTGTTCGAACAGCAGGCTTTCGAGATATCGGCGCAGGCCGGTTCGATGGTCGGCGTCGAAAAGGAGGAGCGTCTGGCCACGCCGTGGCCGCGCTCGCTGAAATTCCGCCACCCGTGGTTGCAGCTCAACCTGCTGACCGCCTTCGTGGCGGGCGCGGTGGTCGGCGTGTTCCAGGACACCATCGACCGCATCGTGCTGCTTGCGGTGTTCATCCCGGTGTTGTCGGGCCAGTGCAGCAATACCGGCTGTCAGGCGCTGGCGGTCACGCTGCGCGGCATGACCCTGAACGAAGTCAAACCCGGCAGCGCTCTGCGCCTGATGTCCAAGGAAGCCTGGCTCGGCCTGCTCAACGGGGCGCTGACCGGTGTGGTCGCCGGAGTCGCGATGTACGTGCTGGCGGCGATGCAGGATTCGGAATCGCCGCTGACGCTGAGCCTGATCACCTTCGCCGCAATGACCGTGAGCTGCATGATCAGCGGCATGGCCGGCGCTGGTGTACCGCTGTTGCTCAAGCGCATGGGCGCCGATCCGGCGACCGCATCGAGCATCTTCCTGACCACCGCGACCGATGTGTTCAGCATGGGCGTATTCCTCGGTCTGGCGGCGTGGCTGGTGACGGCGTAGCGGGGCGCGAAGCTCGGGGATGGAGCACGAAGAAGGCCCGCGCAGGGCGAGCTCTTGGTGGGTCCAGACTTGTCTGGACGCGTTCTCTCCTTCCGTACCAAAAGCGTCCAGACAAGTCTGGACCCACACAAACCTGTGAACCCCGCGGCTCTTCCAGTTCTCCGTTTCCCAATCGATGCACCTGATCGACAGCCACTGCCACCTCGACGCCCCGGAGTTTGCGGCCGACCGCGACGCCGTGCTGTCGCGAGCGCGCGCGGCAGGCGTGGTTGCACAGATCGTCCCGGCGGTCACGGCCGCATCCTTCGCAGCACTCGCCGAGTTGGCAGCGGCCGAACCGGACGTGCATGCGGCTTTTGGCCTGCACCCGATGTATCTCGCCGAACACCTGCCCGAGCACCTGGATCGAGTGCGCGATCGGCTCGCGGGCGGCAAGGCGGTGGCGGTTGGCGAGTGCGGCCTGGACTACTTCATCGATGGCCTCGATCCGGATCGACAGCGGATGTACTTTGCCGGCCAGGTGAACCTGGCACGCGAGTTCGAGCTGCCGCTGGTGATCCATGCGCGGCGCGCCGTCGACGAAGTCATCGCCACCCTGCGCCGCATCGGCAAGGTGCGTGGTGTGGTCCACAGCTACTCCGGCAGCGACGAGCAGGCGCAGCAGTTGTGGAAACTCGGCTTTTGTCTCGGCATTGGCGGACCGGTCACCTTCGAGCGCGCGCAGCGTCTGCGGCGCATCGTCAGCAGCATGCCGATCGAATTCCTGCTGCTGGAAACCGATGCGCCGGACCAACCGGACCAGTGGCATCGCGGCCAGCGCAATGAACCGGCGCATCTGGCGACGATCGCACAGACCATCGCTGATCTGCGCGGCGTCGGCGTCGACGAAATTGCGCAGGCGACCAGCGACAACGCGCGGCGAATGTTTGGGCTTGTGTAGGAGCGAAGTGCACGTCGCGACGGCCCAGCCGGAATCAGACCGCGTCGCCGGTCGCGGCGTGCACGCCGCTGCTACAGCAGCAGACGCCGGATCAATTCTCCGACCGCAACAAACGCGAACGCACCAGTGACATGCGTCGCCGCACCAAGCCCGCCGCCGCAATCCAGCCGACCCTCTTCCAGCGTATCCGGCTTGGACAGGCAAACGCCGCCGTCGGCGCTCGGATAACGCACGTTCTCCAGCGAGTACACCGCCGGCACGCCGAAATAGCGCTTGGGTCCGCGCGGGTACTTGAACTCGTCGCGCAGCTTCTTGCGGATCAGGCTCAGCAGCGCATCGTGCTCGGTTCGGGAAAGGTCGCGCACGCGGATCTGGGTGGGATCGGTACGCCCGCCGGCCGATCCGGAGACGATCAGCGGGATCTTGCGTCGCCGGCAATAAACGATGGTTTCGACCTTCACCCGGAATGCGTCGCAGGCGTCGAGCACTGCGGTGAACCCCCCTTCGCCGATCAGGTTCAGCGTCGACGGCGTCAAGAATCGCGCCTGGGCGTGCACCACCAGCGCTGGATCGATCGCACGCAGGCGTTCGGCCAGCACGTCGACTTTCAGCTTGCCGTAGTTGCCCTCCAGCGCGTGCATCTGCCGATTGGTGTTCGACAGGCACACCTCGTCGCCATCGATCAGGGTCAACTGCCCGACCCCGCTGCGCGCCAGCGCCTCGGCGGCCCATGAGCCGACGCCACCGACGCCGATCACCAGGATATGCGCCGCACGCAGCTTCGCCAGGCCGTCGATGCCGTAAAGGCGGGCAATGCCGGCGTAACGCGGGTCGATCATCGCGACACCGAAACCGTGGCCATGGAGGCAAACGAGACGGTCTCGCCGAACGTACCGCAATCAGTTGAATTACGAGGGTTTCCACCCATGCAGAACGACAATCCTGTGATTGAGGTCGCAAAGGACGCAAAGGGGCGCAAAGGACGCAAAAACAGCAGATGCGAGGGGCTAATCATGCAAGCCATGGCTGTTGATCTCCTTTGCGTCCTTCGCGCCCCTTTGCGTTCTTTGCGTGCAGAAATACAGCCCGCATTCTTGCGATACGCACTGTTCGATGCGCGAACAAGCGCACCAGTGGGCGCAACTCCGACTCTCACCGCGCCAACCCATCCAGCACCTTGCGCAGATCGTCGCCGAGTGGCGCGCTGAACTGGCGTTCGTCGCCGCGCTCGCCCCAGGCGAAGCGCAAGCTGTGTGCATGCAGGAACAGCCGCTTCAAACCGCGCGACTTCATCAGTTTGTTGAAATCCTCGTCGCCGTACTTGGGATCGCCGGCCAGCGGATGCCCGGCGTGCAGTGCGTGCACGCGGATCTGGTGGGTGCGCCCGGTGATGATCTCGACTTCGACCAGCGCACAGTCCGCAAAACGTTCGATCACCTTGAAGCGCGACAAGGACGGCTTGCCATCATCTTCATCGACCTCGACCAAACGCTCGCCGCCGCGCAACTGGTTCTTGCGCAGCGCGGCGTCGACCTCGAAGCGATCGCGCGCGGGCAGGCCCTTGATCAACGCCAGATAGCGCTTCTGCACGCGACTCTCGCGGATCAGCGCCTGCAGCTTGCGCAGCGCGCTGTGCTTCTTCGCCAGCAGCAGCAGGCCGCTGGTGTCGCGGTCGAGCCGGTGCACCAGCTCGATCGACTGCGTCGGGCGGATCGCGCGCATCGCCTCGATGGCCCCCAGCGAAACACCACTGCCGCCGTGTGCGGCCAGACCGCAGGGCTTGTCGAGCAGCAGGAACTCGGCGTCTTCGAAGACGATGCGCTCGCCCAGCGTATCGCGCAGCGACTCCGAGGGCGCCACCGGCGCACCGGGCTCGGCAATGCGCAACGGCGGAATTCGCACGATATCGCCCACTTCCAGGCGCTGGTCCGGTTTGCAACGCTTGCCGTTGACGCGCACCTGCCCGGTACGCAGCACCCGATAGACCGCGCTTTTCGGCACACCCTTGAGTCGAGAAGCAAGAAAATTGTCGACGCGCTGGCCGGCGCGCTCGGCGTCCACAGTCTCCATGCGCACCTCGACCGGCGCCGCGACCGGCACCGCAACAGGTCGCTGCGCGACCATCTGGGCGTGGGCAACATCAGGCCTGAACGCGGTTGATCGACCAACGGCGTCGCGCCGACCCGCGGCAACCGGGCCTTTGCCTCGCGCCTCGGTCCGGGCGCCCGCTGAACTGCGCGCTGCCCGCGCGCCCCGCCCGGCGGCAACGAGCTCTCGCTCCGAGCCCCGCGCCCCTTTCCCCGCGCCCTTCGGCTTGTGGCCTGCGCCATTTGCGCCATGACCCGTGCGCGCTGTCGGGCTCGTGCCCCGCGCCCCGTGCCCCGTGCCCCGCCCTTCTGCGCCGCCCGGACGCTTGCTGCCTTTGCGCATGATTCCGATTCCGAAGGCGCGGGATGCTTCCGCCGCCCGAGCTTGTTATCATCGGGCGATCCGAGCGTCAGCCACCCTACAGGGGCAGGCACACGGAACCGTCCATCAAGTCGGCAGTATAGAGCCGGCGGGCGGAGGACCCGGGGTTCCGCATGGGACCTTGCGTAACCCAAGGATTTGTAAGCGCGCTCCTGCCTTTCTGCACATGGCACCGGCGCCGCCTGCGAGTTTGCCAGTACGGCAATTCGCGCGACGCGGCTATCGGGGTTGTTGTTGCAGGGAGGGTGGTCGAGCGGCAAGGGCAATAAAAACAATGAAGAGAATGTTGATCAACGCGACGCAGCCAGAAGAGCTGCGGGTGGCGGTAGTGGATGGACAAACGCTGTACGACCTCGATCTTGAGATTCCGTCTCAGGAACAAAAGAAATCCAACATCTACAAGGCGCGCATCACTCGCGTCGAACCCAGCCTCGAGGCCTGCTTCGTCGAATACGGCGGCGAACGCCATGGCTTCCTGCCGCTGAAGGAAATTTCGCGGCAATATTTCGCCGAAGGCACCAGCCTGAAGAACAACATCCGCGAGATCCTGCGCGAAGGCCAGGAAATCATGGTCCAGGTGGAGAAGGAGGAGCGCGGCAACAAGGGCGCGGCGCTCACCACCTTCATCTCGCTGGCCGGGCGTTACCTGGTGCTGATGCCGAACAGTCCGAACGCCGGCGGCGTGTCGCGCCGCATCGAAGGCGAGGATCGCCAGGCGCTCAAGGATGCGATGGATCAGCTCAACGTGCCCGACGGCATGAGCCTGATCGTGCGCACCGCGGGCATGGGTCGCGATGCCGAAGAACTGCAGTGGGACCTGAATTACCTGACGCAGTTGTGGGCGGCCATCGACCAGGCCTTCAAGAGCCGTTCGGGACCCTTCCTGGTCTACCAGGAAAGCAAGCTGATCATCCGTGCGCTACGCGACTACCTGCGAAACGACATCGGCGAGATCCTGGTCGACAGCGAACATGTGTACAACGAAGCGCGCGACTTCATGCAGCAGGTGATGCCGCCGAATCTGCGCAAGCTCAAGCTGTACAAGGATTCGACGCCGCTGTTTACCCGCTACCAGATCGAAAGCCAGATCGAGAGCGCGTTCGCGCGCCAGGTGCGGCTGCCGAGCGGCGGCTCGCTGGTGATCGATCCGGGCGAAGCGCTGACCGCGATCGACATCAACTCGGCGCGCGCCACCAAGGGCAGCGACATCGAGGAAACCGCGTTCAACACCAACATCGAAGCGGCCGAGGAAATTGCGCGCCAACTGCGCATCCGCGACGTCGGCGGGCTGATCGTGATCGATTTCATCGACATGGAAAGCCAGCGCCACCAGCGCGAAGTCGAGGACCGCATCCGCGATGCGATGAAGCTGGATCGCGCGCGCGTGCAGATCGGCCGCATCTCGCGCTTCGGCCTGCTGGAACTGTCGCGTCAGCGACTGCGCCCGAGCCTCGGCGAATCGAGCGCGATGGTCTGCCCGCGCTGCTCGGGCAATGGCCGCATCCGCAGCGTCGAGTCGCTGTCGCTGTCGATCCTGCGTCTGATCGAAGAGCAGTCGATGAAGGACAACACCGGACAGGTCGTGGTCCAGGTGCCGACGCAGGTCGCCAACTACCTGCTCAACGAGAAGCGCGCCGCGATCAATGCGATTGAAGCGCGCCACGAAACACCGGTCATCGTGATCGGCAATGAGCATATCGAGACACCCGAGTTCGAGATCACCCGCGTGCGCACCAGCGAAGTCGAAGAAAGCTCGCGGCCGAGCTACTCGCGCGTACGTCAGCCGGTATCCGCGGATGTGGAAAAGGCGCTCGCGGGTGGAGCCGTTGAGGCCGCGGTGGAACAGCCTGCGGTAAGCGGAATCCGTCCGCAGACGCCGGCGCCGGTCAAGGCAGAAGTCGACCCTGCGCCTGTGGCCGTGGCCGTGGCGGCAGCGCCGCAGCAAATCGTGGCAACGCCCCAGCCAACCGGGCTGGTCGCCCGTTTCATGAACTGGATGCGCGGACGCCCGACGGCACCGGTTGCGACCGACGCGACGGCAACGGCATCGGGCGCGTCGTCGTCCACAGCACCCGCCGTAGCTGACCGAAATGACGATGCCGGCGCGCGGGGACGCGGTGGTCGTGATCGCCGTCCGGATCGCTCGCGCGGCGATCGACCCGAGCGTCAGGATCGCAACGAGCGTCAGGATCGAAATGATCGCCCCGAGCGCGGCAGCAGCACCGCGCAGCCGTCCGATCGTCGTGGCGAGAGTCAACGCCCGCGCGATGGCAACCGACCACGTCAGGACAAGCCGAAGTTGCCGGTCGTCCCTGGCGTGGCGCCGGCAGCGACCGCTGCGGCGATCGCGCCAACGCCACAACCGACGCGGGACGGCGGCAACCAGCGGCGGCCGGACCGACCGCCGCGCCAGCGCCAGGAGCAGGGTCGACCGGAATCAGGCAAGGCGAGCGCCACCGAAGAACTGGTCGTGGTAACGGCGACTGCCGCAATTCCGGCGGTGAATACCGACGGACCGTTGCTGGTGGTCGATGCGCCGTCGCCGGGCGACGCCGAAACCGACGCCACGGCGCTTGATGCAAGCACGGTCGGCGTCGACGCGAGCGGCGCACCCGTGGCCGAAACCGCACCACGCAAGCGGCGGCGGCGCGGCGGCCGGCGCCGTCGCGGCGGTCGTCGCGAAGAAAACAGCGCGGCGACCGGCGACGATAGCGCCGCAGTGGAAGGCTCCGAAGACGAAGGCGAATGGGAGGACGGCGATGATGCCGCGGAGGGCGATCAGCCCGCCGCGACCGCGGTCGTTGCGCTGTCGGCGACGCACTCTGCCGTGATTGATATGCCGATGCCGGCGGTGGTCGAAGCCGCGGCCGGATCCACCGCTCCGGAAACCGGCGCACCGCAGGCTGCCGCAGCAGAAAACATCGAACCGCAGGCTGCCGTAGTGGAAACGGTCGAACCGAATACCATCGAAGCGGAAACGGTCGAAGCGAAGGCCGTCGAAGTGGAAGCCGTCGACGCTGTGGCCGCTGCGCCCGTCGCTGCAGCTGTCGTCGCCGCGCCAGTCAGTGAGTCGGCGCCGGTCGAGCCTGCCGTCCAAGCGGAACCGGCACCCACGCCAGCCAACCAGGTCGAAAACGCCGCGCCAGCGCCAGAGTCGAATCTGCCGCCGCGCTCGGGCGACCTGTTCGCCCAGGCTTCTGAACGGATTCGCCTCGCGGCGATGACCGAGGCCGAAGAAAGCATCAAACCCGCCGACGACGCGCCGACGGCAGCAGAGACTGAAGGGAACCGACCCGCCGCACCCTGAGCGGGCAGCGAAGTGCGCGGCGACGGCCACCTTCGGCCGTCGCCGACGGTCGCTTTCGTCAGACCTCGCTGATCAGTCCGTGGCGCACCAGCAGCAACGTCAATTCCGCTTCGCTGTGGATTTCGAGTTTGGCGTAAATGCGCGTCTTGTAGGTGTGCACGGTCTTTTCGCTGATATGCAGGCGCGCGCCGATCTCGGTCGCCCGCACACCGCGCCCGAACATCAGCGCCACCTCGAGTTCGCGAGCCGTCAGACGGTCGATCGGCGACGCCTTTGCCGTGGCATTGGCCAGCGCCAACTGTTGCGCGATCGCCTCGGCGATGTAGCGATCTCCGCGTGCGAGCCGACGAACTGCCTCGATCAATTCGCGCGCCTCGCAGTTCTTGGTGAGGAAAGCGTGCGCGCCGATGTTCAGCAACATTCGGGGTAGCGGTCCACTGCCGTGCATGGTGACGATGGCAATACGCACCGGCGATTCGCTCTTGACCAGTCGCTGGGTGACCTCGATGCCGCTGACGCCGGGCATGCTGACGTCGAGAACCATGACGTCGGGTTTGATGTCGCGCGCGATCTTCAGCGCTTCTTCGCCGGAATCACCCTCGGCGACGACCTCGATGTCCGCATACGGCTGGAACATGTGGCGGTAGCCGGCACGCGCCAGCGCATGGTCATCGACGATCGCGACGCGAATCGGCATGCCAGACTCCCCATTTCCGCTGCCAGTGCGCAGTTTGCCAAAAGCGAAGCCCGGTTGCTCGGGCATCTCACAACTGCGTCTGGTCGTCGTCTCGCTCGACAACCACGGTCGGCTCAGTCGAAATGCGGAGCGATTCCGCCCATTGCGCCAACGTCTGGGTCGAGACTTCGCCGATGTACTCGGCGTAAGCCCAACCACGCTCCGGTTCGGTGCGCGCGGCCATCAAGCGCACCGCTCGCAGGCCGAGTTCCCGTTGCCCCTCCTGCAGTTCCGGAACACGGAACAGGATCGCGCCGTGGCGAGTCAGCTTCGCCGCCATTTGGTCGATTCCCCGCTCGCTTTGAGCGGCCGGCTGACCCCAGATCGCAGTTGCGCTCGGTGCGTCCCATTGCATCGGGATTGGGGCGGATCCGGGCGACGGCGGCGCGAGGTGTCCGACTTCGTGGAAACTCACCTCGATGAACCAGAAATCGGGCGAATTCAGGTTGACCCGCTCGTGCACGATCCAACCCAGGGTTTGCGCGTCGACCGGGACCATGCGTTGTTCGGAGAGCAGGCCCAACTGGTGCTGCCCGATGAAGCGGAAATGTGGCGGCACTTCAAGATTCGCAAAAGCGTGACGCAAGCGCACCACGCCACGCTGGAAGCGGATCTCGTGCAGCGGCGTGGCGTGCACCTTGGCCGGCACTGGAGCGAAGCGCTGCTCGGGCGCTTCAGTCTCTGGAATCGACGTGGCGCGTGCGGCATCGCCGATGTCGGCGCGCGTCGCTTCGATCTGCATGGCGTAAACCGCGTCGTCTTCGGCGACCATCGTTATCTGGTCTGCCCGCATTCTGCGCTCAGCTTCGGCGACTTCGATCACGTTCTTCCACAACAGCCCGCTGGCCAGCGCCACGACAAAAAACTGCAGGCGGATGTCGGAGTCGCGCTGACCCCAGTTGGTTATCAACGGGACGATCGCGATCGGCCAGAACAGGAAGGTGACCACACCCATGACGACGCTGCTGCGGCCGATCTTGACCGCCATCCAGGCAACCATCACGAGAATCAGCATCCAGTAGAAGAGGGTCGTGTTCAACGCGAAACCCTCGGCTGACCGCCTTTCGAAAGACGCAGGCTCACGACTCTATGGTCTGGTTGGCCCATGGAACGGCTCATCGGCACTGCGCCCTGTTCGAAGTCGACCCGGATCCATCAACGTTGCGCTCTCGCACGCGGTTTGATGCCGGGTAGTTTGATGCACTATTCCAGTTCGGTGCTGCGTACCTTGTCGCGACTCAGGACCAGGTAGGCATGACCGCCGTAGAGTTCGGCACGCAGTTCGATGCGTTCGGCATCGACTCGCTCGATGTATCCGCGGTGGACGTGGCCAAGATCGGTGATCACTTTCACCCTGACGTCGGTAAATCGACCGAGTTCGCTCCAGCCGATCTGGTAACCGCGCCGGATCTGGGCCGGACCCGCCGACCTGCCCGGTTGCGCCATGTAATTCTCGATCCACGCCTCGTCGTTGCCGGCAGCAATTGGCATTGAGACTGCGATCAGCATCACCGCAGCCAGCCACAACTTCAGTTGCATCGTCCTTCCCCCGATTCGGGACTCGGCCAATGGCGCCGGGAATTCCGGCGCGGGCCATTGTTGATCGACGGTCGTCATCAATGCCAAGAATTGTGACAGCCAGAATAGGACAACCGCCAGTACCTGCCAATCCGCCCGAATGCGGCGCCCGGCGCAGTTCTGCAAGCGGTTGCCGATTGTTTCCAGTCGCCGCAGACTGCGAGGCAGCATTGGCGGGGCAGGTTCGGAATGCGCATCTGGGTGTCGATCTGGCTATTGCTGCTGGCGGGCTGCAGCGATCCGCGCGAGCGCCATATGCGAGCGTCGTTGGAACATGCACGAGCGCACCTGCATCAGGCGCAGATCGAGCCATTCGCCGCCAATCGCCTGCGTGCCGCCATGGAAACCAGCGGCACGCCGATCGACTACCTGACCAACAGCATCCCGCCGGACGCCGAACTGGGGCCCTACCGCCTGGATTCGCCCGAGCAACCGTACGATGTCGTGGTGACCGGCAACGTCGACGACTGGCGCCTCGATGGCTACGGTGCGACCCTGGACAAGCCGCTGGTCAGTATCCGCGTGCAGCGCGAGGCGCCTGCGCCATAGGGCCGGCCGGCGACCGGCGATCCGGGCAGCGCGCTCCGCTTGTGCGAGCGAGCACGCCTGCCAGCCCAAGGCTGTCTTTCCTTGCGTCGACGCCAACCTTTCCCCGCACTGCTGCGTATGCCATCGTACGCGGCTAAGGCGACGGCCGCGCCGGCCGTCCTGTCTCCCGTACTATCTGGAATCCCGGATGATGAGTTCGCACGGTTCGTCGCGCTGGTGGCTGCTGGGACTGGCGTTGTCGCCGTTGACGGCGGCGTTGGCCGCGGAACTCTGTCCGGTCGATCCATGGCACTGCGAGCGCACGGCACAGGGCTGGTTGTGCAACGGCCGGCCGCAGGCGCTCGGCATTGAGCGCGTGGACGCTGCGGCGCGCGCAGCGGCCGCCACCGAACTCAGCGGAGATACGCTGAGCGGCACCGACGGCGAAAGCGTGGTTCTCGATGGGCACGCCAGCGCCGTGCGCGCCGACCAGCGTTTGCACGCCGAGCGCATCGAATACGACATTATCGGAGACAGCGCGCTGGCAACCGGCTCGGTGCGTTACGAAGATGCAAGCAACGCCTTCTATGCCACACAAGTTCGCGCCGACCTGGCGCGGGACCGCAGCGAACTCATCGACGTGCGCTATGCGCTGAAGGCCCGCCGCGGCCAGGGGCGTGCCAGCAAGGTGAGCACCGAAGGCGGCAACCGGTCGTCGATGGAAGGGGTGACTTACAGCGCCTGTCCGGGTGAGGAACCGTCCTGGCAGATCGAGGCCAGCAGCCTCACGATCGATCACGCGGCGGGACGCGCGACTGCGGAAGATTTCAAGCTGCGCGTCGCGGGCGTGCCTCTGGTCTACTGGCCGCACGCCAGTTTCCCGATCGACGATCAACGCAAGAGTGGTTTCCTGGCGCCCAAGATTGGCGTCGGCAGCGACGGCTTCGACTTTGCGGCACCCTATTACTGGAACATCGCCCCCAACTACGATGCCACGCTGACTCCGCGCCTGATCAGCGACCGCGGGGTCCAGGCCGGCGGTGAGTTCCGCTATCTGTATGCCGGCGGCAGCGGACAGATCGACGGCGAATGGCTGCCGGACGATGATCTGTTCGGGCGGGATCGCGATCGTTACCGCGTGCGTCACAACGGCAGCCTGCTGCCCGGGGTACGCCTGGACGCGGACATCAACCAGGTTTCCGACGATCGCTACTTCTCCGATCTCGGTGACTCCCTGAACACGACGTCGACGTCAGTCCTGGGCAGCATCGCGCAATTGTCCGGCGGCGCTCGCAACTGGCGCTGGAGCGTGCTCGCTGACAAGTACGAACTGATCCTGCCGGATCAGGAGGAACGTACGCAGCAGGATCCCTATCAGCGCCTGCCGCGACTGCACCTGAGCTACGACAATCGTCTGCGCGGCTGGCGTTACGGCGGCTATGCCGAATGGGTGGATTTCCGCCGCGACAGCGCCTGCGTGCTCAGCGCGGGCGGTGACTGCCTGGAGATCCCGGTGACCGAGGGCAAGCGCCTCGACATGGCGCCATACCTCGGCTACGCCTGGGAGCCGACCTGGGGTTTCCTGCGTACGCGAGCGACGCTGCGCCACACCCGCTACGATCTTGATCTCCCGTTCGCCGGCGACTTCGCGCCGCCGGGCTGTGTCGGCAATTGCCGCGACCGATCGCCCAGCCGGACGCTGCCGATCTTCAGCACCGATGCCGGACTGCTGTTCGAGCGGCCGAACGCGTTCGGCAACAGCGACTGGCGACAAACGCTGGAGCCGCGCGTCTACTATCTGCATGCGCCGCAGCGCGAACAGACGAACCTGCCCACCTTCGACACCGCAGCGCTGGATTTCAGCTTCGCCCAGTTGTTCCGCGAGAACCGCTACACCGGCGCCGACCGTCAGGCCGATGCAAATCAACTGACACTGGCGCTGAGTTCGCGCCTGCTCGACGACGATGGGGCCGAGCGCGCAGCCGTCAATGTCGGACAGATCTACTACTTCGACGCGCCCGAAGTCTATCTGCCGGATGAAGTCGCGGCCGGCATTATCGACGACCGCCAGCGATCGGCCTATGTCGCCGAGGTCCGCGCGCGCTTGAGCGGCACCTGGTCGGTGACCGGCGGCTTCCGCTACGACCCGGAGACCGAACGCACCGATTTCGGCGCAGTTCGTTTGCAGAAGCGCTTTGGCGAAAGTGGGTTGCTCAACCTCGGCTACCGTTATCGCCCGGGCGATCTGGAGCAGAGCGACATATCCGCGCTGCTGCCGATCAACGACAACTGGCGCGCCGTCTTTCGCTGGAACTACTCCTTGCGCGAACGCACCACACAGGAAGCCGTCGCCGGCTTCGAATATGTGAGCTGTTGCTACAGTGTACGTTTGCTTTCGAGGAACTATCTTCGCGGCATCGGCAATCAACGTCGCAATGCCGTGTTCCTGGAGTTCGAGCTGACTGGCCTGGGCTCCCTCGGACGCGACACGGGCGACTTCCTGCGCCGTGCTATTCTCGGTTATCAGCCTTTCGGGGGCACCTCGGAATGAATCGCAACATATTGTTTTTACTGTTTATTATGGGCTTCGCCTTGGGTCTTCCCGAGGCGCGCGCTCAGGCACTGGGCAGCAATCTCGACAGCATCGTCGCGGTGGTCGACGAGGACATCATCCTGCGCAGCGAACTGGACCAGGCGCTCAACGGCATTCGCCGCCAGTATTCGGGGCGCGAAAACCAGTTGCCGCCGGCGGACGTGCTCGAACGCCAGGTGCTCGAGCGGCTGACGCTGGTGCGCCTGCAACTGCAGCGCGCGGAAGCGACAGGAGTGCGCGTGACCGACACTGAAGTCGACGACGGCATCAACCGCATCCTGCGCCAGAACCGGATGGACCTCGCGATGCTGCAGCGGCAGTTGCTCGCCGACGGCTTCACCCTGGCGGAGTTCCGCAAGACGATGCGCGAGGAGATCATGGTGCAGAAACTGCGCCAGCGCGTTGTTGATTCGCGATCGGACGTCAGCCCCTCGGAACTCGAGATCGCGATGGCCAGCGGCGCCCAGCGCTCCGGCGAAGTTCGACTTTCGGTGTTGCTGATCGGCGTGCCGGATGGCGCCAGTCCGGAGCAGGTGCAGACCGCGCGCGAAAAGGTCGACGGCGTCAAGAAGCTGATCGAGGACGGCAGCATGGATTTTGCTGCCGCCGCGATCCGCTACTCGGACGCGCCGCAGGCGCTGGAAGGTGGCGACCTGGGTTGGCGGCGCTACGACCAGATTCCGCCGGCTTTTGCCGACCTCGTCGCCGAAATGCGCAAGGGCGAAGTGTCGCAACCGCTGCGCACACCGAGCGGGTTCTACCTGATTCAGGCGACTGACCGCCGGGAGACCAGTCAGATCGTCGTCACCGAGTTCAATGCGCGCAAGATCCTGGTGGCGATCACCGAACTGCAATCGGAGCCCGAGGCGCGGCGCGAGATCGAATCCATCCACGCACGCCTGGTGAAGGGCGAGAGTTTCGAAAAGCTGGCGCGCGAGCTGTCGGACGACGACTCCACGGCGCCACTGGGCGGCGATATCGGCTGGTTTGCCCTGGAAGGATTGGCGCCAGAGTTCGCCGAACTGATGTCGACGCTGAACGACGGCGACTACAGCAAGCCATTCCGCGACGCCAGCGGCTGGTTGTTGGTGCAGCGCATCGCCACGCGGCAGGCCGACCGCACCGAGGAATACGTGCGCGGCCAGGTCATGGAGAGCCTGCGCCAGCGCAAGGGCGAGGATGCCTATGAGCAGTTCCTGCGCCAGTTGCGCGGCGAGGCATTCATCGAATACCGCCTCGCCAAGGCTGATTGAAGCGGATCAGCGGAGGAATGCGGCGATGACCCACCGCATCGCCATGACGGCGGGAGAACCCGCCGGGATTGGTCCGGAACTGTTGGTACGCGTGGCGCAACACGCGTGGCCGTTTCGCGCCATCGCCATCGCCGATCGCCGCTGCCTGCACGGAGCGGCCGCACGCTTGGGGATGCCGTTGACGCTGGTGGAAGACGCGCCCAACAACCGGCAGGCGTTACCCAGCGGCCATTTGGCGCTGGTGCCGGCTCCGCTGGCGCGAGCGGCGACGCCGGGTCGTCTGGACGCGGCGAATGCTTCGGCGACCTTGGCCATGTTGCGCTGCGCAGCGGAGGGCGCCCTGCACGGCCAGTTCGACGCGATCGTCACTGCCCCGGTGCAAAAGAGTGCGCTGGATGCAGCGGATGCGCCGTTTTCCGGGCACACCGAGTACTTTCAGGCGCTGGCAGCCACCGAGCACGTCGTCATGATGCTGGTGGCGCCGGCCGCAGACCGCCGCCCGCCATTGCGCGTGGCGCTGACGACCACGCACCTGCCCTTGCGCGCGGTGGCTGACGCCATCGAGCCGCTGGCGCTGGAACGCTGCCTGCGCGTGCTTTGGCGCGGACTGCAGCGCGACTATGGCATCGCTGCGCCACGCATCTCCGTGCTTGGACTCAATCCGCACGCCGGCGAGGACGGCCATCTGGGCGATGAAGAGCGCCGCATCATCGAGCCAACCCTGGCGCGCCTGCGCAGCGAGGCCATGCACCTGGACGGTCCGTTGCCGGCGGACACGGCGTTCACGCCCCGGCGCCTTGCGCACACCGACGCCTACCTGGCGATGTACCACGACCAGGGTCTGCCCGTTCTCAAGTTCGCGGGTTTCGGTCGTGCGGTGAACGTGACCCTCGGATTGCCATTCGTGCGCACTTCCGTCGACCACGGCACCGCTCTCGACATCGCCGGCCAGGGCCAGGCCGACCCGGGATCTCTCGAGGCAGCGTTGGCCGAAGCCGAACGCATGCTCGACGCCCGCGCCGGAGCGCGCTGAAATGTTCGCGCGCAAGCGCTTCGGCCAGAACTTCCTGCGCGACCCCAATGTCATCGACAAGATCGTGCGGGCGATCGATCCGAAGCCGGAACAGCATGTGATCGAGATCGGCCCCGGCCGTGGTGCCATGACCTGGCCATTGCTCGATGCCCTGCGGACGCTGACCGCCATCGAGATCGATCGCGACCTGATTCCGCTGTTGCTTGCCGAAAGTCCGGCGCACGGCGCGCTGACCATCGTCGAGGCCGATGTGCTGACCGTGGATTTCACGACATTGGCGGCAGGACGGATGCTGCGAGTGGTCGGCAACCTGCCGTACAACATCTCGACACCGGTGCTGTTCCACCTGCTCGATCACGCCGCGGTGATTCAGGACATGCATTTCATGCTGCAGCGCGAAGTTGTCGAGCGCATGGCGGCTCCGCATGGCGACAAGATCTACGGGCGCCTGAGTGTCGCGCTGCAGGCTCGCTGCTCGGTCGAAAAACTGTTCCGCGTGATGCCGGGCAGTTTCTGGCCAGTACCCAAGGTCGAATCCGCGATCGTGCGTCTGACGCCACTGCACGATCCCGAACGCGAGCGATTGGCCGCGCCACTGGAACAGGTGCTGCGCGCCGCATTCGCGCAAAGGCGCAAGACGCTGTCGAACTCGCTGGCGGGAGTGCTCGACCCGGTCACCATCGCCAGTTGCGGCATTCGCCCCGATGCCCGCGCGGAACAAGTTTCGGTCGACGGATTTCTCAAGCTCGCCAACGCGCTCTAGCCGGCTGTTCGCACAGGTCGCCGAGCGCAAGGCGCGACGACGAGCAATGCTCACTCCATTGCGATCGTTTCGCGCCGGCGCGAGGAATGCGGGTTAGCCCGGCACGCCGGCGGAACGAGCCCAGGAGCAGCGGCCCGCCGCTGAATCCCTGCACGACAAGAGCCCAGCCCGAGCAGCTTGCGTAGCCCACCGGACGCGCAGCGCGCGTTGCGGGCGCTCAGCCCCGAGACCATTTCGCATGCGACCCTTCTGGTCGCAAACGAGCATCCCCATCGCAATGCCGTGCCCAGCCAAAAAAAAAGGGGCGGCCAATGGCCGCCCCTCGGTTTACTTCAGTGTTCCGGCGGGGTCCGCGCCCTCAGGCGCGGACCCCACCTTGCATCACGCCTGACGACGCACTGCCACGAAGCCGAGCAGACCGATCATCAGACCCATCAACAGCAGGCCCAGTCCGTTCAGCGTCGGGATCTCCTCGATCAGGTAGCCCACCTGCACGACGACACTGCCCGCGTTGTTGGCAGGCGTCGGATCGGTGGTGCCGGACGTGGTGCTGGCATTGACCGCGGTCGGACCTTCAACGTTGCTGAAGGCGACCACGACCAGCGTGCGGGTCACGCCCGGAGCGGTGGCACCCGCCCAGGTGCAGACGATCGAGCCAGTGCTACCCACCTGCGGTGTGGTGCAGGTGGCGCCGGTCGCCACGAAACTGCTGAAGCGGAAGTCCGGCGTCAGTGCAATCGTGATCGACACGCCCTGCGCATCCGACGGACCCTGATTCAGACTGGTCGCGGTGAACGTCACCGGCACATTGATCGGCGTCTGGTTCACCGACGCGGTCAATCCAATCACGAGATCGGCACTGGTGATCACCGCAGTGGTTGCCGTCGCCACATTGTTGGCCAGGTTCGGATCGGCGGTCGGCGAGGTCGCCGTGGCGGTCGCAGTGATGGTGCTGCCCGCTGCGGCGTTGGCCGGCACCGACACGATGATGACCGCCGAGTTGCTGGCGCCCGCTGCCGTGCTGCCGGCCCACGTGCAAGTTACCGGACTGGTGTTGGTGCAAGTACCGGCACCGCTCGGCGTGGCCGAAACCAGCGTCGTCCCGGCCGGAACCGGCACAGAGAAGCTGACATCGGTCGCAGCCGTCGGACCCGTGTTGGCCACCGTCGCCGTGTAGGTCAGGTTGGTTCCGGCGGTCACCGGATCCGGCGCATCGGTCAGCGTCATCACCAGATCAGCCTGCTCGATCACGGTGAACGCAACCGGCACGACCACCAGACCGGTACCGTTGCCGGGGCCTGCGTCGGGGTCGTTGCTGGTGGCACACAGGCGTGCGTTGTAGGTGCCCACGGCCAGACCCGTTGCATTGAAGGTCACGGTGACCGGCGTGTTGCTGCCACCCACGGTGGTTCCCGCGGTCGGCAAAACGCTCAGCCACGGCACATCGGACGGGACAGCGCAATCGGACAGGCCGTCGATAACGAACGGGAAGTCCTGTTGCGCGGTGACGCCGGTGTCAATCGCCGGGCTCCAGGTCATCGCGGTCGGATCGAACTGAACTGCGTTTGCGCCGGGTTTGCTGGTTTGACCGGCGATCGTCACCTGCGGCGCCCACGGACCCGAGGCCAGCGAGCCACCGGTTTGCCAGTCGAACCAGTAGGTACCGGCCGGCAGGAACGTATTGATCGCCACGACGTTGGCCATGATCGGCCGGTCAGGATTGGTCAGCGAGGTATCCAGCGCGCGATAGATGTTGGTGAAGGTCGATGACACCAAACGGTTGGTGCTGGTATCGCCGAACACCACGTTGCTGCCGGGCGCGCCCGGCGGGCCGTCCCAGATGCGCACATTGACCGCCGTCGTGGTCGGCGTCGTGGTCGAGAAGCTCTGGTAGCTGAAGAAGGTGACCGTGTTGATCAACCAGCCCGACCCGCCGACGACAAAGTCATCAGCAATGCGGAAGCCCGTCGACAGGGCATGGCCGAAGCCGAAGGTGCCTGCGCCCAGGGCGGTCTGCAAGGAACTTGCGTCAGCACCACCCGCACCTGCCCCGGGGTTGGTGACCAACGGACCGTTGTCGTAAAGCACCGCAGCAGGCGCACGCCAGATCGGGCCACTGGCTGGCACGGCAGCGCTCGGCTCACCCGGCTTGTTCACGGCTTCGGAGACGTCGTCGCGGGCATCGCTCGCACCGCCGCGACCACCCGGGGTCGACTGCGGTTGGCCGACCGGCTCTTCGGCAATGGCCCAGTTCAGGTCACCCTGTCCGGTATTGGCGATGGTCAGAGCCTGCGTGGTCGTTTGGTTCACCGGCGCCGTGGCCGACAGAGCGGCCGGGCTGACGTCGATGTTCGGGATCAACACAGTGACGGTCGTGCTGTCGGTGGCCGAGGCGGACTGCGGCGGCGTGAACAGAATCGCCTGACCGTTGGCGATCGTGGCCGTGTTGAACGACACCTGCTGGGCAACAGTGCTGCTGAAATTCAGTCCGACCGTGGCGGAAGCGCCATTGTTGAAGGTGACATCGCCAAAATCGACATCCAGGTACTGGAAGCGGATCTGGTTGCTGCCTTCGCTGATGATGACCTGGAAGGTGGCCGAACTGACGCCTGGACCCGGGAAGTGCGGTCGATTGAACCATTCGACGATCAACTGACGATTCGGCGCTGCGCCCTGCACCTGCCAGTACACGTTGCCGGTTTCGTCGTCGAAATCGTCCCAGTACGGGTAGATCGCCAGCGGGTTCGTGGCTGTCGGCAATGCGGCATTGGTGAATCCGATGTCGCCGGTGGTCGCATTGAACAGAATGCCGCCGTTGTTGCCAACGCGCAGGTTGGTCGAGGTGACGCCCGAGTAGGTAATCGGGAACGGCGACACGATGTTGGCTTCACCGTCGTCGGTGAGATTGAGCGCCGTGCCGCTGGCGTTGATCGGGATGTAGTTGAACGCCGCAGCCGTATTGACGGAGTAGCCGGTGCCGGTACTCGCTGTCCACGTGCCGGTATTGGTCACCGTGGCGGCGGGTGTGGCCGGAACGATGACTTCCGGCGACGAGGCTCCCGGTGCCAGCGCAAACGGGAGATCGTTGAGGATCACTCCGGCCTCGGTATCCGTCAGGTCATGGAAGCCCAGCGCCACACCGCCGGTGTTGGTGGCCTGGTAGCAGTAATAAACCTCGGTGCCTGCGGTCACGGTGACGGCGTCGGTTGCGGCGCACACGCCCGGCGTGGTGCCAACCGTCGCGGTCAACGAGATCGACGCCGTAGCCGCCGTGGCAGCGACCACGACGTTGTCGACCTGCGCGTACCAGTTCCAGTCGCCGGTGTTGGGATCGAAATAACGGAAACGGAAGCGCACGTCGGCCTGTCCGGCGTAGGCGGAAATGTCGAGATTGACGTTCTCGCCCGGCGCGACACGGAAACCGCCGTGGTCCTCGTTCCAGCTCAGCAGGTTGGTCCAGGCACCGCCGCCGTTGGTGGACACGTCGACGGTGAAGAAGTCGAGGTTGGCGAAATTCTGATAGTTGACGGTGAAGGTCAACGCCGCGGGTGCCGCAAATCCAGCCAGGTTGATCGACGGCGTGCGCAGTTCTGCATCCATCTCGGCCGCACCGAATACGTCGCTGCTGATGCAAGCCACGTCACCGCTGCCGTTGGTGAAGTTCCCCGACTCGCCGCAAGCTGCGAGGTTGCCCCAGGTCGGGCCACCAGCCTCGTTGTTGACGACCGTCCACCCAGCCGGCGGGAAGGCGCCGTCGAAGTTCTGCGTCAAAACCGTGGTCAGCCCGCCGGTTGGCACCGTGGGCACCTGGAAATCGCGGGTGAAGTTCCGCGGACGTTGCAACTCGTCCGCCTTGCTAGCGAACGTCGCAGTACTCGCCAGCGCGAGGGCGCAGGCCAGCAGCGTGGAAACAGTCTGTTTCATCGGATTCCCCGTATGAGTGGACACATGACGACGCGCGGATGATAGAAGATCAACCCCGGCTGAACAAGAACGTTACGAATCTTGTTGAACAACAGCCGTTCGCTGCCTGGAGCACGGCTGTCGACGTTCTCCGGCGGCAGTCGCCGCGCTATAAGGTCCACGCCCGACTTGCCCGAATCACTGTTTCCGAACCTGTGTATGCCGGATGTGATGACCACTTCGCCCGACCACACGCCGTTGATGCGCCAGTACCTGGCGCTGAAGGCCGAGCAGCCGGATCTGCTGCTGCTGTTTCGCATGGGCGATTTTTATGAAGTGTTCTACGACGACGCGCGGCGCGCAGCCAGCCTGCTCGACATCACGCTGACCCAACGTGGGCAGTCGGCCGGCGCGCCGATTCCGATGGCCGGCGTGCCGGTGCATGCGCTGGATGCTTACCTGGCCAAGCTCGTCCGCCTCGGCGAAGCGGTGGCGATCGCCGAGCAGATCGGCGATCCGCGCGAGGCCAAGGGTCTGGTCGAACGCCGCATCACGCGCATCGTCACGCCGGGCACCGTGGTCGACGACGCACTGCTGGATCAGCGGCGGGACAATTTGTTGTTGGCGGTTTCACGAGGCCACGAGGGCACGAGGGCACGAGGGCATGGATCTGGAGGGCACGAGGGCACGAGGGCACGAGGGCATGAGATAAGCGAAGAGCGTCAGCCCTCGTCAGCACCTGCTTCTACGGGCCCTCATGCCCTCATGCCCTCGTGCCCTCGCCTCGGCCTCGCCTGGCTCGACCTCGGTTCCGGCCGCATCCGTGTCAGCGAGATCGATGCCGAAGCTTTGCCGGCGGAGATCGCTCGCCTGACGCCCGCCGAGACCCTGATCCCGGAAGATCTGCTGAGTCTGGACGGCATGGAAGCGGGCCTCGTGCGTCGCCTCGCGCCCTGGCATTTCGACAGCGATGCCGGTCGCCGCGCGCTGACCCAGCAGTTTGCCGTGCGCGATCTGTCGGGTTTCGGTTGCGACCATCTCGACGCCGCCCTTGGCGCCGCTGGCGCGCTGCTGCATTACGTGCGCGAGACACAGAAGGCCGCGCTGCCGCGACTGGCTGGACTCAGCGTCGAACAGGGCGAGGACTCGTTGCATCTGGATGCCGCCACGCGGCGGCACCTGGAGATCGAAGAGCACGCGTCCGGCCGCCGCGAGCACACCTTGATCGGCATCCTCGATCGCTGCCTGACGCCGATGGGCGCGCGCCTGCTGCGCCGCTGGCTGGCACGTCCGCTGCGCGACCACGCGGCGCTGCGAGTGCGCCAGGACGCGATCGAATCGGTGCGCAACCTGGCACTGATCGAGCCCATGCGAACCCGACTCGAACCGCTCGGCGATGTGGAACGCATGCTGGGGCGACTGGCGCTCGGCTCGGCGCGACCTCGCGATCTGTCCGGGCTGCGCGATGCGCTGGGCATCTGTCCGGCGGTGGCGGCAATTGCCGAACAAGGCACACCGAGCGCATTGATCGAATGGGCGCGCGCGCTGCGAGGCCTGGATCAGGTGCAGGCCCTGTTGCAACGTGCGCTGGTCGCCGAACCGCCGATCTTCATGCGCGATGGCGGCGTCATCGCGCCCGGGTTCGATGCCGAACTCGACGAATTGCGCTTGTTGTCAGCCGGCGCCGACGAGTTCCTGGTCGACCTCGAACGCCGCGAGCGCGAGGCCACCGGCATCGCCAATCTGCGCGTCGCCTACAACAAGGTGCACGGTTATTACCTGGAGGTGACGCGCTCGCATCTGGAGCGGGTGCCGGCGCGCTGGTCGCGGCGGCAGACCCTGAAGGGCGCCGAGCGCTACATCACCGAGGAACTCAAGCTCTACGAAGACAAGGTGCTCGGCAGCCGCGAGCGCGCGCTGATGCGCGAGCGTGGGCTCTACGAGGAACTGATCGCCGAATTGCAGAAACATCTGGACACCCTGCGTGCGGCTTCCGATGCCCTCGCCCACCTCGACGTTGTCGCAGCCCTGGCCGATGGCGCCGAACGCTGGAACTGGGCACGACCGACACTGACCGACGAGCGCGTGCTGAAAATCGAAGCCGGGCGCCATCCGGTGGTGGAAATCGTGCGTCGCGAACCGTTCGAGCCGAATGATCTCGATCTGCATGGCGACCGCCGCATGCTGGTGATCACCGGCCCGAACATGGGCGGCAAGAGCACCTACATGCGGCAGAACGCGCTGATCGTGCTGCTGGCGCATATCGGCAGCGCGGTGCCGGCCGCCAGTGCCACGATCGGCCCGATCGACCGCATTTTCACCCGCATCGGCGCCGGCGACGATCTGGCCCGCGGCCAATCGACGTTCATGGTTGAGATGGCCGAGACCGCGCGCATCCTGCACAACGCCACTGATCGCAGTCTGGTGCTGATGGACGAAATCGGCCGCGGCACCAGCACCTACGACGGGCTTGCCATCGCTCGCGCCTGCGCCATCGAACTGGCCGAGCGCAATCGTTCGTACACGTTGTTCGCCACCCATTACTTCGAGCTGACCGAACTCGCCGACGAGTGCGAGGGCGTCGCCAACGTGCATCTGGATGCAGTCGAGCACGCGCATGCGCTGGTGTTCCTGCACGCGGTCAAACCGGGGCCCGCCAATCGCAGCTTCGGGTTGCAGGTGGCCGCGTTGGCGGGATTGCCGGGGCGCGTACTGAAGCGGGCGGAAGCGGTGCTCAAGGGGCTGGAAAGCGGGGCACGCGAGCACCACGCGATCCGCGAGCCGGGACCCGGGACGCGTCAGGGTGACATGCTGGCAAGACCGGCACAGTTCGATCTCTTCGCACCGCCATCACCGGCACTCGATGCTCTGCGCGAAGTCGATCCGGATACGTTGACGCCGCGCCAGGCGCTGGACCTGCTGTATCGCTTGAAGGCGCTGGCGTGACCCGGCGACGGCCCCGGTAGGTCCAGACTTGTCTGGACGCCCTTCGGTTGGGCTCCTGGTAGGTCCAGACTTGTCTGGACGCTCCTCGGTTGGGCTCCTGGTGGGTCCAGAACTGTCTGGGCGCTCCTGCCTTGTCGCACCAGAGCCTGTAGGCGTCCAGACAAGTGTGGACCCACAAGAGCAGCGGCGCGTGCCTTGCTGCTGACGCTTCGTGACGCCACACTCAACCGCCATCGGCTAGCCTCGCAGTTTTGCTCGGGGATTTGACGATGCCAATGTCAGGAGGACGCGCACTCGCGCTGCTCGCGGTGGGACTGTTCATCGGCGCCATGTGCGTATTCGTGGTGATGAGTACGCTGGAGCAACGCCATGCAGTGCCGCGCGGCGCCATGGCGTTGATGCAGTACCACATGGGACAGGCGCGCCAGACTGCGCGCTCGACCACCTGCGACGCGCCCACCGCCCAGCGCCATCTGCAGCGCATGCGCGCGCTGGCGGAGGATTCGACGCCGATCTTCGCTGCAATCGGCTATGTCGACGCCACCTACGAACGCCGGCGCGACGGCTTCATCGGCGAAGTCGACAAGGCATTGGTCGCTGGCGCGGATTGCGCGGTGATCGGCACCGCGTTGAAACATGTCGCCGACGCTTGCGAAGCGTGCCACCACGAGACCCGCTGACCCCAGGCGCAGTCCCTACCGTGGGCGAAGTGTCGGTTAGACTGATCACCCCGGCCACCTGCGCATGACCTGGTGAACAAGGATCACTCGAACACTGACCGCGCCACCGTGCTCGCCGGACCCGATGTCGATCATCGGGAGCGGCCGCCGCGACTGATCGTCGTCAGCGGCGTGTTCCTTGGGCATCAACTGGAGATCGGCAGCGATCCGGTCATCATTGGACGGGCGGTGGAGGCCACGCTGAGCCTGCCCCACCCCAGCGTTTCGCGCAGCCACTGCCGGGTGTGGTTCGAGGACGAACGTTTCTTCATCGAAGATCTGGGCTCGACCAACAAAACCTACCTCAACGGGCAATCGGTGATGCGCGCCGAACTCAGCGACGGCGACCAGATCGGCGTCGGCAATCACGCGCTGAAGTTCTTCCGCGGCGCCAGTCCGGAAGCGCGTTACCACCAGGAACTCATCGACCTGGCCGTGCATGACGGTCTGACCGGTTTCTTCAACCGCCGGCATTTCCGCATGCTGCTGGACGAACACGTCGAGCGCGCGCGCGGCGGCGTGAAACTCGCCGTCTTGATCGTCGACCTCGATCACTTCAAGCAGATCAACGACCACTTCGGCCATCTGGTCGGCGACCAGGTCATCGCCAGCGTATCCCAGGTCATCCGCGACCTCAGTCATTCGAGCTGCCAGCACGGCCGGCTCGGCGGCGAGGAGTTTGCGGTTGCCCTGCCGGAAGCCACCCACGATGAAGCGTGCCGATTCGCCGAACAGATCCGCTCCGGCATCGCCCAGCACCGCTTCGAGATCCGCGGCGACCCGCACGAGATCACGGCCAGCGTCGGCGTCGCCAGTTGGGCCGCAGGCATGGCCGGCAGCGCCGATTTGCTGCGCCGGGCAGACGAGCTGCTTTACAAGGCCAAGGCCAACGGGCGCAATCGGGTCGAATCGGAGTGATCCCGAGGGATGCGTGGCACGTTTCGCGATCCGGGCCGGTCGTATCGATGGACGCGTGAATCGCCGCCCTCGATTGGTCGCTCGATTGGTCGACATTAGGACGCCGGGGAACCGCTGCGGCGTGCCCCGGCCTGCCTCTGCTGGAGCAGGTTTCTCCCACGTTCACGGCCAACGGATCGCGGGATGAACCCGCTCCCACACTGAACAGCCGCCGTTGCCTCGCCCCTGTCGCAACGCCGACACCCGCTATGCTTCCCGGCCTCGAATGGGAACGTGCCCAGTCGTTCCCTTTTTCCCATTTTCCTTTTCCCGGTTCCAGTCATGCCCCTCTCTCGCAGCAAGCAGCTCAACCGCGCTGAAGTCGTCGATCAGAATTTCCTGACTACCGTCCGGGAGTGGACGGGTCCATCGAAGACGCGCAGCCGTGGCGCCGATGAGCAGCTTGGCGCGGGCACGAGCTTGACCGTTCGCGACTTCATCGAACTGTTCGAATCGCAGTTGATCAGTCGCCATCTGGATCTGATGGCGCGGGTGCTGCGGGTGCAGAACAAGGTGTTCTACACCATCGGCAGTTCCGGCCACGAAGGCAATGCGATGGTGGCGCGACTGACGCGGCACACCGACCCCGCATTCCTGCATTACCGCTCCGGCGGCTTCATGGCCGAGCGTTTCCGCAAGCTGCCGGGCATGGATCCGATTGCTGATTCGGCGTTGTCGTTTGCCGCCAGCAAGCTCGACCCGGCCTCGGGCGGGCGGCACAAGGTTTGGGGCAGCAAGCCGCTATGGGTGCTGCCGCAGACCTCGACCATCGCCAGCCATCCGCCGAAGGCCTTCGGCACGGCAATGGCGATCGACCAGGCCAAACGCATCGGCCATTCGTTGCCGATTCCCGACGACAGCATCGTCGTCTGCAGCTTTGGTGACGCCAGCGCCAATCACGCGACCGCGCAGGGTGCCTTCAATGCCGCGGAGTGGGCCGGCTACCAGCAGATCAAGGCGCCGGTGCTGTTCGTCTGCGAGGACAATGGCATCGGCATCTCGGTGCGCACGCCTTCGGGGTGGATCGCGCACAGCTTCGCGCAGCGTCAGCACATGAAGTATTTCGCGGCGGATGGCCTGGATCTGGCTGAAGGTTACGACCAGGTCGCCGCGGCGATCGAATATTGCCGCCACGAGCGCAAGCCGACCTTTCTGCATCTGCGCACGACGCGGCTGATGGGCCACGCGGGGACCGATTTCGAGATCGAGTACCGCAACTTCGACGACATCTTCGCCGGCGAAGCGGCGGATCCACTGCTGCGCTCGGCGACGCTGGCGCTCGAACATGGCATCTATACGCCGGACGAGCTGATTGCGTTTTACGAGAGCATTCGCGCGCGCTGTTTTGCCGCGGCCGAGGCCGCCGATCGAACGCCCAAGCTGACCGAGCTGAGCGACGTGATGGCGCCGTTGGCGCCGTATACGCCGGAAGCGGTGATGGCCGAGGCCACGCGTGCGCCGGCGAACGAAGAACGCGCGAAGGTCTTCGGCGCGGCGCTGCCGGAAACTCAGGCCCCGAAACACCTCGCGATCCAGATCAATCAGGCGCTGCACGACCTCATGTTGAAGTACCCGAACTCGTTGTTGTTCGGCGAAGACGTGGCGCAAAAGGGCGGCGTGTATACCGTCACCAAGGGCCTCTGGAACAAGTTCAAGGGCGCGCGGGTGTTCAACACGCTGCTCGACGAGACCACCATCCTCGGTCTCGCCCAGGGCCTGGCCAACCTCGGCATGCTGCCGATTCCCGAGATCCAGTACCTCGCCTATTACCACAACGCCTGCGACCAGATCCGTGGCGAGGCGGCCTCGCTGCAGTTCTTCAGCAACAACCAGTTCCAGAATCCGATGCTGATCCGCATCGCCGGCCTGGGTTACCAGAAGGGCTTCGGCGGGCATTTCCACAACGACAACTCGATGGCCGCTCTGCGCGACATCCCGGGACTGACCATCGCCTGCCCCAGCCGCGGCGACGACGCCGCGATGATGCTGCGCACGCTGATGGCGCTGTCAAAAGTCGATGGCCGGGTGTCGGTGTTCCTGGAGCCGATCGCCCTGTACATGACCAAGGATCTGTTCGAAGCCGGCGACGGCCTGTGGTCCTTCGCCTACCCGGCGCCGGACCAGGCGATCGCGATCGGCGAGCCGCGCCTGTATGGCGAGGAAAACACGGATCTCCTGATCGTGTCCTACGGCAACGCGATCCCGATGAGCCTGCGCGTGGCGAAGCAACTGGAGGCCGAGCGCGGCATCAAGACCCGCGTGATGGACCTGCGCTGGCTGCAGCCGCTCAACGACGCGGCGATTGCCGAACACGGCCGCGCCTGCGCGCGCATCCTGGTGGTCGACGAAGGCCGCAAGAGCGCCGGCCCCGGCGAAGGCGTGATCACCGCGCTGGTGGAAGGCGGCTGCGGCAACAAACCGATCGCGCGCGTGTGCGGCAGCGACACCTACACACCGCTGGCCGGCGCGGCGAACCTGGTGCTGCCGTCGGATGCGACGATCAAGGCAGCGGCCGAGGCGCTGCTCGGCGTCTAGCCCCGCGTGCTGCGAGTTTCACCTGCGGGAGTCCCTGCCGCACCGCGTCGGTGCGCACCTTCGCCCATCAAACGGTCAGCGCGGACTGTTTTTTTTGTCCGCAAAGAACGCAAAGGACGCAAAGAAAGCCAAGAACCCAGGTGTTGATGTTCTGCCGGCGCTGCTTTCCTTTGCGTCCTTTGCGTCCTTTGCGGAAAAAGCTTTTCTTTTAGATACTTGCGTTATGTTTGGTGAGAGTCCCGGTCGCCCCTGTCGGTGCGATTGTTCGCGCAAAGAACACACGGAAGTAGGTCACGTAGCCCGCTGCGCAGGCAACGCGAATTACAAATAAATGCTCTACAATCAAACGCTTAGCGGATTATCTGTGAGAGAGCGGGTTCAACCCGCGAGCTCCTGCAGGAGCTCGCGCCAAGTACCCGCTGAACGCGCGAGGCGCACAGCGGGCTACGGAGTGGGCGAATCCTGAGTCTTCGCTGCCTCCTGGAGCATCTGCGCGCGCCGCTGCTCGATGATGCGTTCGACTTCCGCCTGGCGCGATCCGGGAGGTGGCGGCGCCAGCGTCGCCGAATCCAGCGAAAACCGGTAGGGCACCAGCGCGAAGAGCCCATCCGGAGCGGTTCCGGCGGGCACCCTGAAGCGCGCCAGGCGCGCTACCTTCAGTGCTTCGGCGTCCATTTCGGCGTATCCAGACGACTTCTCCACAACCGCATCCACGGGCAATCCCTTGGCATCCACGTGAATACGCACCATGGTCACGCCCTGGATACCCTGGCGCACCAAATCCGTTGGGTAGTGCGGCAAAGGCATGTCGATCATCTCGATCCCTGAACCGTCTGCGGCGACACCAGCGGCTTCCGTGGGATAGGCCAGATCGATGACCTCTTCGAGCAGCGCCTTTTCGGTGGTTCGCCAATGCTGGAAACGGTTGCGCGCTGCTGCCGCCGTGTCCAGATCCGGCGCGTAGGCGCGCTGGGCGACCTGCCACCAGGCCAGCGCCGCGTCGCCATCACCCGCACCCATCAGCGCGATGGCCTTGGAGTACGGCACCCAGAACGGCTGGCCGCCGTGCAGGCGCTCGGCCTGCTGCCAGGCGACCAGCGCACCCTCGAAATCGAGCAGGTTGAGGCGGATCCAGCCCTCCGACCAATACACGCCGACCGCATCCGGATAACGCTGTTTGGCGGCCGCCAGTCCCGCCTCCGCGCCCGCACGGTCGCCGCGCAGGCTCAGCAGATAGGCGTGCTGAGTCGCAGCGCGAACCCCTGGATTCGGCCCCTGGGCGCGTGCTTGTGCGGTGGCGAGATGTTTCGGATTCCACGGCTGCCAGCGTGGATCGGCGCCGCCTGCCACATCGAAGTCGCGGTCGCTGTAGCGCGCGCCTGCTTCGGGGAGGCGTTGGTAACCGGCCGCGAGTTCAACGAAGCCCTTCGCAGCGGTCGTGCCGGACGCGGGCGTCTCGCTCGCCGAACCCGCGCCAGCGAACAGCGTCAAGACGACCGCGGCGATCCTGCTTGCATGGCTCATCATGCCCACCATTGTTACTCAAGGTAATGTGAGCATAGGAGGCGCCCGCCGTGCCTGTCTACTCGGCGCCGATACGACGGCAGGCATCGACTGCCAACTGCCGCACAGGAGCGACTTTTGCGAATATCCGACAGCACCCAGAAACTGCGGGAAACGGGAACGACATGCGTTATCTGATCGCCGGCGTGCTCGCCGTCATCGCATTGATTGCCGGCGTTTACGGCGCATCCGCAGTGCAGACCGACGATCCCTACGCGCGCCTGGCGGGTCTGCTGGCCCTGATGCTCGCCGCGGGCGCCACTCTGGTGACCCTGATGGTGTTGGCGCGCGCGCGCCACCGCGTGGTCTCCGGGCTGTCGACCGTCGTTCTGATCGGACTCGCGCTGGCGTACCTGACCACGTTGCTGCTTCTGCGCTGAGTCGACGCGCGCATCGATCAGGTCTGCGCCAGCAGGGGAAACTTGTGCGGACCGGTGGGGGCGAAGCCGCGCACGAACAGATCGGGCTCGGGATCCGGGGCGATCGCGCGGGCACCCGGCCACAGTCGTTCTGGCGTGAAACTCAGGCGGACGCGGCGAATCGGCGCCGTGATCAGTTGCGGCAACAGCGCAGGCAGGTCGACATCGACGCTGGACAGCACCTCGCTGATCGTCAGGCAGTCGTCCTGCTGGTCGCAGAACACCAGCACGCCGGGTAGCGGTTGCAGCGGTGCTGGCGTGAACGGGTTGGCGAGATACCAGAGGATGATGTTGCCGTGATCGCGGGCGCCGAAGCGTTCGCTGCAGGCGCGACCGCTGCGCGCGAGTTCGACGATCGCCGCGCGTGCCGCCCCGTCGGCTGGATCGAGCGCCGCGGCGCGGGTCGCGCCGGGTACCGCGGCATGTTCGACGCCGAAGATCCACTCCTCGCGAGGCGCGAAGCCGAAACGCGGGTAGAACTCGCGCACCGTCGGATTGGCGAACAGCAGCAGCGGATCGTCGCCGCAGTCGGCAAGCGCAATCTGCATCAGTCGCCGCGCGAGTCCGCGGCCGCGATACTCGGGTCGCGTGCACACCGCGCCGAACTGCCAACCCTGGCGCTCCTGGCCGTCGATCAGCAGGCGCATGCGCATGCGCGACACGTTGGCGACCGGGCGATCGCCGTCGTACTCGACGAATGCACGGTAATCCGCGGACCAGCAGCCCCACTCGATCCAGCGTTCGAAACCGGCGCGTGAAAACACGCTGCGAATCAGCGCGCACCAATCGGCATGGGCCGCGTGGTCGTCGCCGTCGAGCGGTCGCCAGCCCTTCACGGGCGTCCGCCGGGAACCCTGGGTTCGATCTGCATTCGGACCGATTCGACCAGGCCAGCCGCCTGAGGCCAGCCAGTTTCGGCGAGGCCATTCAGCAGCGCATTGGCCTCGGCGCGGCGGCCGGCAGTGGCGGCGCTCAGTGCGGCTCCGGCAATACTGCTGGCGGAGAGCGAACCCTCCAGGTCCGGGTAGCGGGCGTGCAGCGCCAACAGCAGTTGCGCGGTTCGCAAGGATTCGTCGACGAGGTCACTCTCAGCGGCGATGTCGAGCGCGACCTGGTGGTACAGGACTGCGATCTCCTTGTTGCCGAGCTCGCCGGCCAGCTCGTGCAGGTCGGCGCCAAGCAATTGATGTTCGATTGCGTTGCGCGGTTGCGTCGACCGCAGGCGCATCGCGGCCTGATTGTTGAGCGAGGTCTGCCAGAACGCTTGTGTCGCGATCGTGGCGTTGTCTGGCTGCTCGCGCAACGCGGCGACGGTGCGCGCACCGGTGGCCAGCAATAGCGCCTGCGCGCGCTCCACATCGTCGACCGCCAGCAGGACGCGGACGCGTTTGACGCCATTGCCGATTTCGTCGGCCAGATCGAGTGGCGGCACGCCGTCGGCCAGTGCCAGCAGCGAGGTCACCGAGGCGGCGTCGCCATCCTTCGCGCAATCGAGCGCTCGGTCCAGCAGCACGCCCACATCGCGCGAGACCCGCTCTCCCGCTTGCGGCAACCATTCGCGGGCCTTGGCGCAATTGACGAGCTGCAGATCGCCCTGGGCATTGCGGAACGTGCCATCCGCAGCGCCCGCGAGCGACGTCAGCAGGACCAGGATCACAGATACCCTCACGCCGTACTCCGCAAGTTGCATGACCCCATCAGCCCGCATCGAATCGGCCGAGCATAGGACCGGCAGGCGGCGAATGTAATGGCGCCAGCGCGTCGCTTTGTGCTTATTCGAAGCCGTTGCTGAACAGCGCAGAATGGCCGGCGGTCGGCGCAAGCCCGTTGCGCAGCAGGCTGCCGCGGGCAGTGCCCCAGCGGATCGTGGTGTTGGCCGATCCCTGCAGTTCGTACACCACCACGCCGGAGTGGCTGGTGCCGATCACTGCTTCCCAGTTGGGGTCGGCGTCCAGTTGCACCAGTGTCGGCGCGGCCAGGCCGCCGTTCCAGTTGCCACCGCGCGGTGCAGGCAAGTCGACCGAGGTCAGCAAGACTCCCTGGTAGCTCAGGATGATCAGTTTGCCGACCGCGTTGCCGCCCTTTTGCGGCCACGTGGTGAAGATCACTTCGGCGAAGCCGTCGCCGTCGAGGTCGGCGACCGCCGGCTCGGCGCCGAAGCGGAAGCCGCTGCCCGGGATGGTGTACGGCCAACTGTGTTTTTCGGTCTTGTCCAGCCACCACGCGTGCAGTTTGCCGTCATAACTCTGCAGCAGAATCTCGCGTTGGCCATCGCCGTCGAGATCGGCCGGCACGGCGTTGACCACCGCATCTTCGATGATGGCGAACTGCCCCTGGATCAGCGGCCCACCACTCTGCCCAGGCGCCGGTAGCGTGATCCAGTCGACGCTGGCATTGCTCCAGCGCGTGCGATCGCGCTTGAGGATCCACGGCAGGTAGTAGAGATCGCCGGCGGGGTCGCCGATGGCGCAGTTGTAGACATCGCCGGGCACGATCAATTCGAGCGTGCCGTTGCCGTCCAGATCGGCGATCGCCGGCGCTGCATTGGCGAAGTTGGGTCGGTGTTGGGTGCCGCAATTGGCGAAGCCCTGCAGATCGGCGGCCTGGTCGACATGCACGCCGACCTGCGCCCAGGTCTTCGGCAAACCACCACTCAAGCCATACAGCGTGCTCGCCCGCAGTTGATCGCCATTCGGATGCAGCGCGGTGATGTAGTGGGTATCGGTCGGCGCATAGATCTCGGCCTGGCCATCGGCATCGAGGTCGCCGACGGCGAGGTTCTCGTTGTACATGCCGGCGCCGAAGCCCGGTTCGCCGGTACGGCGTGCCGGCCAACCCGCGCGCACGCTGCCGTCGTGCTCGTAGACACTCACCTGCAACGTGCCGCCGCTGGATGCGCGACCGACAATGATCTCGAGATCGCCGTTGCCGTCGATGTCGGCGGCGGCCAGGCTGCGCACTTCGCCGCCGGCGAACGGATTGCGTGTCCACAGCACGCTGCCGCTGGCACTGTAGAGTGTCAGCTGGTTGCCGCCGCGCCCGACCGCGCTCTCGAGCCCCGGCGACGACGGATCGAAGTCGGCGACCGCGATTGCCGGCCATACCCGCTGAGCGTTGCTGCCGCGCCACAGGACGCTGCCGCCGACCGTCAGCGCGACAACATCTTGACTGCCCCAGACGATTTCGGGCGCGCCATCGCCGTCGATATCGGCGACCGCCGGTCCGCTGTACCAGCCGGTCTGACAACTGGACATGCTGCAACCCCCGTAGGCCCATTGCAGCGACGGCGTGGCGAACTGGGCATGCGCGCCCGTCGCCAGCGCCGCGGCCAGCATGCCGAGTATCGGCAGGCGCATCCGGGTCAACACAACCGTCATTGCACAGGGTCTCCGCCGCCACGACACAGGCCCAGTTCGCTGAGCGAATTCACGGCAACCTCTTAAGGAACGCACTTTGGCGCAGCCGGCGGGTCAGCGCAACAGGCCACTTGCGGGACTGCGACATTGCTATCCTGCGCGCCGACCGCGCGCGACTGCCGCCGTGTCCCTGCAGCGAGGTGCAAACTTGCAATCACACGAGCCTGTCGATCCGATGACGGCACTGGCCCACCGCGATGCGGTCCGGGCGCAACTGGATTCCGCCATCGAGCGGGCACGCAGGCATGCGGCGATGCTGTCGGTCCTGTGCGTCGATCTGGCCGATTTGCGCCACACCATGGGCGCCAACGCAGATTGGGATGGTGCGCCCGCGCGCGATCATCTGACCGAGCGCGTGCGCCGCTGTGCGCGTCGCAGCGACCTGGTCGCCGCGCTCGACAACGACGTGTGCATGATCGTCGCGGAGTTCATGGAAGGTCCGCACTCGGCGCGGCGCATGGCCGACCGCATCCTCGGCGCGCTGCAGGCGCAACCGGCGCGCAGCGGCCAGTCCAGCCCGCGCGGCGCCCGCATCGGCATTGCCACCGCAAGCGGCGCTCAACTGGAAGGCGAGCACCCGTTGCGACGCGCCCATCGGGCCATGCTGCTGGCCCGGCTGGAGAGCGGACACGGACGCATCGTGGCCGACGCCTCAGCCTGAGGCGCAGCCAGGTTCAGTTCACGCGACCGAACTCCAGGTAGACCAGCACCGCCAGTGCCACCAGGGTGACCACCGCGGCGGTCATGATGATCCAGTCGACCACGCTGTTTTCGCTCTCCACCGGTGCAGCCGCCTTGGTCGCAGCCGGCGCCACGAACGGTCGTTGCACCTGCGTGATGACGCCGGTGTGAACCTGATCGTCGCCTGGCGCATTGATCAGGTAGCCGGGGGCTTCGATCATGAAACGATTCTGGTCGAACGCCAGTTGGTCGCCGGGCTTGAGCACCGTGTCGCGCACCGAAGTGCCATTGACGAAGGTTCCGTTGGCCGAGCCCAGGTCGCGCAGGAACAGACCTTCCGGCGTGTTCTCGATCAGCGCGTGTCGACGGCTCATTTCAGACTCGTTGAGCACCAGATCGCAATCGCTGCCGCGGCCGATGATGGTCTTCGAGCGCAAGGGAATGACCTTGCCGAAATAACTGCCGGAAACGCCGCGCAGGATCACCCGCGGCGGCGTGAAGCGCTGACGCGTTTCGTTCTCCGCCGGCGGCGCCTGCGGTGGTTTTTCGGTACGGTCCAGGTCCGGGCGAATCACCAGGCGCACGCTGCCGACGCCAACCATGTCGCCGACGCGCAGGATGGCTTTCTCGCGCACTGGCCGACCATTGACATGCACTACAGCGCTGAGGTCGCTGACGCTCAGCGTGATGCCGCGGCGCGGATCGATCTGCAGCTCGAGATGCCGCGGCTGCACCTGTTTGGCGGCCGGCAATACGATGTCGTTGTCTGCCTCCGCACCGACGCGCACGATGCCGTCCCCAGCCAGGAAGTCCTGTCGTTCGCCTCCGGGAAAGCTGATTTTCATCGAGCGCGGTCGAAGCTCTGGCGAGGTGGTTGCAAGACTACCAGCGCGAGCGCACGTCGAGCAGATATCGCTCGGTGTAGTCGTCGATGCCGTCACGACGTTCCAGGAATGCCGAAGCCTGGATCGTCCAGTGGTCGTTGATGCCGTAGGCCGCCCACGGCATGTAGCCGCGCGCAAAACTGTGGAACCACCAGTCGTCCTCGTTGAAGGCTGCGAGGACCGAATCGCGCTGCGGGCGCTGGATCGAGTAACCGAGTTCCCAGCCGCCGAGGTCGTCGGCATTGCCCCAGACCAGGCTGAAGCGGGCGCCATCGCGCAGGTCGTCTGCTCCGAGGTTGCGCACCAGATCCAGGCGCGCCACCAGCGGCGACTCGAAAGCCTGGGTGCGCGCGATCAGTTGCAGATCGAGCAGCCGATAGTCGCTGACGAACTGGGTGCCGATGCGCCGATTGGTGCGCCCCAGGCCTTCGCGCGCCAGCACCTCGAGATCGTCGAAATCGAGATAACTCAGAAAGGCGCTGAAGCCGGTCTCGGCGCCTTCCATCCAGCCATAACCAATCTGCAGTGCGCCGATCCTCGACTCGTCGCCGTACAGGTGATCGCCGGCGAAGTAGCCGGCCGTGAGGTACAGCGCATCGAACTCGCGCATCTCGGCGGCGTATTCGATGCTCGCACCGACCGGCCGCAGGTCGCGATCCCAGGTCAGCGGCGACAACAGCAGCGGCATGCGCCCCTTGCCCAGACGAAACACGGTGCGATCGCTGAAACTGTAGGCGGCGTACCACTCGTCGAAACCGGCGCCGTCGGATTCCTCGTTGTCGAGATTGCGCCGGTTGTCGTCATTGTCGTCGCTGCCGATGCCGAGCTTGACCGCCGCAGCGAATTCCCAGCCCGATTCGGTGACCACCCGCGCGCCGCTGCGCACGGACGATCGCAAACGTTCGATATCGTCGCTGCGCGCCGGGATATCGCTGGTGCGTTCGCCGCGCAGTCGCAGATCGCCGTACCAGTCGATCGCCGACGCCTCCACTTCGGCTTCTGCCGCGTCCTCGGCTGCCGTCGCTGCCGCCAGCGACAATCCCAGGGCCAGCCAACCCGCTCTAACCAGATCCCGCATAGGATTCGCTCCGTGACTCCCGGTCAGGCCCGCAGGCCGGACAACGCCACCAGCAGATCGGCCGCGGAAGGGTAACGATCCGCGGGCTTTTTCTCCAGACACTTCAGTATGACTTCTTCCAGCGAGCGCGGAATGTCCGGCCACAGCAGCGAAGGTTTGATCGGCGGCTGCTGCAGATGCGCGACGTAGAGTTCCATGGTGTTGCCGCCGCTGAATGGCAATTTGCCGCAGAACATCTCGCACAGCATGACGCCGGTCGAGTAGATGTCCGAGCGCGTGTCCAGATCCATGCCCGACAACTGCTCGGGCGATGCGTAGTTCGGCGTGCCGAGGAATGTTCCGGGCTGGGTGTGCCCGGAATCGGATCGACCGGCAGATCGCGCGATGCCGAAGTCCATCAACTTGGCATTGCCGCTTTGTTCGATGATCAGGTTCTCCGGCTTGATGTCGCGATGGATCACGCCCATCTGGTGCGCCGCATCGAGACCCATGCACAACTGCCGTGCGATGCGCAGCGCAGCCGAGAACGGCAGGCGTCCGGCCTGCTGCAGCAAGTAGCGCAGGGTCACGCCGCGGACGTACTCCATCGAGATGTAGGGCACGCCCTGGAAGTCGCCGAAGTCGTAGGTACGCAGCACATTCGGATGGGTGATCTTGCGCGCCAGCTTGAGCTCGATCTTCAGACGGTCGAGTTGCTCGGCGTCGATGACCATGCCCGGGCGCAGCATCTTCAAGGCGACGACATCGGACAGGTCGGCGTCGCGCGCCTTGTAGACCATGCCCATGCCACCGGCACCGAGGATCGCCAGGATCTCGTAACGCCCGGCGAAGCGCATGCCCAGCGCCAGCCGTGTCGAGCCGCTGTCGCCGCCTTGGCGCGGCGCGGCATCCGCCATCTGGGTGGCGTTGCCGTCGGCGCCGATCAATTGCGTCGCCTGCCCCAGTCCCGGCGCCGACTTCGCGATCGTCGCCAGCCCGCTCCTTTCGATGCTGAGGAAGCGCTTGCCGCTGCTCTGGCCATTGGCCACGCGCAGCAGACTGGCATGCCCGGAAGACTTGAGATTCTCGCCGAGCACCGGCGACAGCAGCAGTTGCCCGACCGGCGTTTCGGCCAGCAGACGCTCCACCTGCAGCACGGGCAATCCAATCGTGGCGCTCGACTCCGGGCGCGCCGGCAACGAACCGTGCACGATTTCGCCGAGCGCCAGCGCGGCAGCGGCACCGTTGTCCGGCGATCCGATGCGGCCCTCCCACCAGGCGTACACGGTCGCCAGCGCGCGCTCGACCGACGCCTCGCCGCCGAACCCGAACAGCAATCGCGGGCCCTCCTGCTCCAGCAATTCGCCGCCTGCGGCCTGCGCGCGCGCATGGGCCTCCTCGATCAGTTGCCCGAGCGCGGTCAAGGTGATCGCTTCCTCGCCCTTTGGCGGCGCCTTGAGGAAGCGGCGCAGCTCCAGCCCCAGCAGTGCGCACTCGCGACGGGTGGCCGGCTTCGGCGTCGGTCGCGACACGGTGGTCGGCGCTTCGGCGCCCGGGTCGGGCAGGAAGCGCGTCAGGTGTCCGACATAACCTTCGATGTCCTTCTGTTCGCGCAAGTCGCTGAGCAGCGAATCGAACGCTCGCCCAAGGCGTCCGACCTCGTCGTTGCCCTCGATGCTGAGCTGCTGATGGTAATTGCCGCCGGCCGCCTGCTCGGCCGCCTCGGTCAGTTCCACCACCGGTCGCAGAACGCGACGTGCCAGCCACCAGGACACCGCCAGCGCCAGCACCAGGGCGAGCAGTCCGCCCAGCAGCACCGAATTCTGGATCGAACGGAATGGCGCCATGGCGGCATCCACCGAGGTCATCGTCAGCACGCCGCCGATGGCGTCGCCCGGTTGCCCGAACAACGGCGCCAGACTGGCGGCCATCTGCCGCCCGCCGAGTTCGACATCGACACGTTTCAGCCCCTCGCCCGCCGCCAGTTGCTCCTTGACCCTGGCCACGATCTTGCCTATCGAATCCTTGAGCAGGGCCGACTGCTCCGCGTCGATCGAAGTGGCGATCAAGCGCAGGGTTTCGCCATCGAGCATCCAGTAAGCCACCTCGCCACCGCTGACTTCACGCACCTGCTTGACGATGCCGGCGTCGATCGGCGAGCCCACGACCAGGAAACCGACCAGTTCATCCTGCAGCGCCATCGGTTGCGCCGACACCTGGTAAAGATTGACGCCATCGCGCCAGTAGCCGGTGACCGGCGAGATGTCGCTGACCATGGTGGAGAACATCGGATCGTCGCCGAAGTCATCCTGAAATGCCTCGCGCTCATCGGTGCGCGCGACAACGCGCCCATCGGCGTCCAGCACCATGCCGAAGGCCACGCCGTAAGCCTGGCATAGCTGATCGAGCAGATCCTTGACCGAGCCGGAGTCCGCACCCGGCAACGACGGGGCGACCGATGCGCCGCCCGAATCCGCCAAACTCTCGCTGCCCGTCTCGGCAGCCGCCTGGTCAGCATCGACAGCCGCGGGATCGAGCGGCGTCGGCGATGATGTGGTCTCGCCCAGGCCCTCGCCGCTGTCGGTCGCGGCGGCGACGTAGCGCACGAAATTGGCGTCGTTGGTGATCGTGCGCGCGATGATGTCGAGGGTCTTGAACGACAGCTCTTCAAGACGCTGCTGCGCATTGTTCGCGGCGTCCAGGCTGTGGTCCACCGCGTCGGCGCCGGCGCGACTGCCTTGCTTGATCGTGAAGAAGGCCGCCAGCGCGACCGCGATCGCGACCAGCACCGCCGTCGCCAGGAAAATGCGGGCCGCCAGAGGCAACCTGAATCCTCGTTCAGTACTCATCGGGACGAGTCCTTCGGTACGGCTGGCCGGCCTTGTTCAAGTGCGGCGGAATGCGCCGTTTGCTGAGCTCGAGAGGAATCTTGACGTCGTGGTCGCCGCTCGCCGTGAGTGCCTGCTGCCACAGTTGCGAGCGCTCGTGCCAGACAAAGAGTTCTCCCGGTCCGGGCGGCACGCCGACGATGCGGAAACGTCCCTGCGCGTCGGGCCTGGTGAAGAATGGCGTGTCCATGACCAGCACATGCGCGGTCATCGCATGATGCACGTTGCAATAGATGCGGATGACGCCGGGCTGCGTGAAACGATGAGACTCGCCCTCGCTGCGTCCATACAGGCCGAGATCGAATTGCGCTTCCTTGGTGGTCGAAAACACGTTGTGCAGGATCGGGTCGGTGTTCGGAAAGCGCACGCTGGCACCCATGGGAATCGGCAATACACGCGGCACGAAAGTCTTGCGCTCGGTGCTGATCACGAACGGCGTGCTCGGCACGACCAGCGGCGCCGGCGTGGCAGGGCGGAAGTAGACGACGGCATCGACCGCCTCTTCGCTGCGCAGCGGCCGGCCGCCACTGCTGAGGCTGATCTGACCACGAATGACCGCGCTGGCCGCCGCTGGCGGCGTCGCTGCCGCGGGCTTGGGCGCTGGCTCCGGCGGGGCCTTGGGCGTGGCCGGCGCTGGCGCTGGCTCCGGCGGTGCCTTGGGTTGGGCCGGTGGCGCGGGTGCCGACGCGGCCTTGGGCGGGTCCGGCGTTGCGCTCGGCGTCGCCAGCGGAGGGCGTTCGGGCGGAGATATCGGTGAGGTCGCCGCAGTGGATGTCGATTCTGCGACGGTCGGCGTCGTCGCGACCGGCGCCGCTTTCGGCACGGGAGCGCCAGCCGCAGCCGCTTGCGCCGCAACCGGAACCGTGGGGGCGCGCTCGCTGGCATCCTGCGCCCAGGCGAACGCTCCGGCGCCGAGCAAACACAAAGCAAGGCAGATGCGCACAGATCGCTCCCCACATGACCGGGAGTTGATCATAATCAACTACGGACGACACCGGGCAAGGGAGGGCTCGAAATGGCCACGATACGCATGCACCGCAAGCACTCGCTGGGCGTCGCCAAGGGAAAGAAGGCGGTCGACAAGGTCGCCAAACACATTCGCGACAAATTCGAGATCGAAGCCCAGTGGAACCGCAATACGCTGGAGTTTTCGCGCAGCGGCGTCGAGGGCGAGATCGTGGTCGAGGTCGATTCGGTGACCGTGCACGCCGACATCAGTTGGCTGCTGTTGCCGATCAAGGGCGCGATCGAATCCGAGATTCGACGCTATCTGGAGCAGGAATTCGGGGATTGAGGGCGGGGCGCGGGGCACGGCAAAGGCGCGCAATTTGCAGGCTCATGTGAGTCCAGGCTTGTCTGGACGCTTCTCGCTCGATCATGGAAGAGCCAAAGCGACGGGGAAGGGGCGCGGGAAAGGCGCGCAAATGGCACGCTCTTGTGGGTCCAGACTTGTCTGGACGCGACCTGCTTCATCTGACAAAAAGGAAAGGCAAAAGAGCGTCCAGACAAGTCTGGACCCACAAGATCCAATGCCGGGTTAACCCCGTCCAGACAAGTCTGGACGCACCAGGGCAAATGCCGAATCAAGAGCGTCCAGACAAGTCTGGACCCACAAGATCCAATGCCGGGTCAACCCCGTCCAGACAAGTCTGGACGCACCAGGGCAAATGCCGAATCAAGAGCGTCCAGACAAGTCTGGACCCACAAAGTCCAATGCCGAATCAACCCCGTCCAGTCTGGATGCACCGGGACAAGCACAGGATCGACGCTATTCCCGTGCGCCGCCTGCCCCCCCGCCCTACCTGTTCCAACTGCTCGAATCCTGCAGATGCAGTTCGCTGCTGCCGCCCTGAACGCGCCCGATGGCGGACATGAACGCGCGTTCCCGCATGAGTATGGTGCTGAGGAACACACCAGCACCATTCAGGCGACCGAAGGCGTCGAAGCCGCGTTCAAGAAAGCTCTGCAGTGCGCCCAACCCGGCGAGTCTTGCCGGCCAGCGGCACAGGTGCAGCAATTCCGACAGCATCGGCTTGCGCACCAGGCGATCGAGTTCGCGTCCCAGCACCAGCAACAGCGCCAACTGCCGCCGTCGCATCGCCGACTCAGCCGACGCGGCATAGGCACCGGCGTAGTCCACATCGCTGATTTCGGCCGCGCTGATGCAATGTTCGGGCAAGGCAGCGGCCATCGCGTAATCCAGTTCCTGGCTCAAGGCATTCAATTCGATCGCGCGCGCCAGGCTGGCGAGCACGCCCTCAGGCAGGATGCGCATCATGATCGGGACCACGCGCTCCACCGCACGATCGCGATCGGCGAAATCGCCCTCGCCGTAGAGATCGGCGAGAAAGAATTCGCAGGCGGCAGCGAAGGGCTCGGTGCGATGGATATCCGCATACGTGGATGCCAGTCGGCGTGCCTGCCAGGCGCGCAGTGCCGCAAGGCGTCGACTGACCGCGGGATCGCTGGCCGATAGCTGGTGCTGGGCCTGCAGGCGCGCCAGCAAAGCGCGCAGACGTTCGCCGACCGCGCTCACGACTTGCCGAATTTCGTCGGCAGCGCGCGCACGGCTGCAACCAGTTCCTCATGGCTGCGGCGAAACAGCGCCAGCGCTTCGACATGTTCGTAGCGGATCACACCCTGCTCGTCGACCAGGAAAGTGGCGCGCTTCATGCCCAGCATTCCGCTGGCGCCATACAGCTTGGCCGCAAGCAGTGCAGGATCGCTGAGCAGGGTAAACGGCAGCAGGCGCTTGCGCTTGAAGTCGCGATGACTCTCGGCACTGTCCTTGCTGATGCCGATGACCTCGACACCGAGATCGCGGTAGTCGTCGAAGCCGTCGCGGTATTCGCATAGCTGCGCCGTGCACACCGGCGTGTTGTCGCCCGGATAAAACACCAGCAGCACGCGTTTGCCGCGATGCGCCGACAGCTTGAAGCGGCTGCCGTCGTCGGCCTCCAATTCGAAATCCGGTGCGGCATCGCCGATCTTGATCATCCTGGAAACCTCTGTTGGACGGGGAGTGTGCGGCGGGCGCGGAACAAGGCACGATGAGGCGAAACCGGTTCAACTACAAGGCTTCGACCTGCGCCATGGCCGCGATCAACGCGGCGCACGCGCTGCCGGCGGCAATCGCCGCCAGGTGTCCGTGCCCGTGCAACGTGCGCTCCGGCGTGTCGCCGAGTTGCGCGCTGCGCGCCGGGATGACGATGTTGTCGTCTGCCGTCCACAGATTCAAGGCTGGCACGCCGATGCGTTCGCGGTCGCGCTGGTTGATCGCCTGAAGCCATTGACAACGCGCCGACGGCGGGCCCGCTTCCACGCCGTAGATGTAATCCGCCAGCAGGGTGCCGTGGTGCGGTGCCGCGACACAAACGACACCGGCGCAACGCTCTGGATTGCGCTCGGCATATGCCCGCACCAACAGCGCGCCCATGCTGTGTCCGACCAGCAGCGCGCGCTGGCGACCGCTGCGGGCGCAGAGTGCCGCCACGGCCTCGTGCAAGTCGTCCAACTGCCGCTGGAAGTTCCGGTAGCTCGGCTCCAGACTGACCGCGGCAAAGCTGCGATCGCGCAGATGCTGAGCAAACGGTCGCCACACGGCGCCGTTGCAGAGGAAGCCGTGTACCAGCAATACCGGAGCCCGGTCATCGCCGTCGAGCATCTGCACCGGTGCCGATCGCCACGGGTGGTCGTAGAGGTAAAACCGCACCATCCAGGCCATTTCCACCGCTGCCGTCCGCAGTGCCCGCAACGGCGTTCCGCGAGTGGCCGGTGGCCAGTCGCCCACCGCCAGCTTGAGCACGAAACCGAACGCCAGAAACACTGCCTGCAGCAAAAGCCAGCCTGCCAACACCAGCAGCGCGGCCCGCGGCCAACTGCAGCCTTGACGCACCAGCCAGTCCGCCAGCATCAGCACGGCCAGCAACTGCGTCAACCAGACTACCCGCAGGCTGTGGGCAAGCAGCTTCCGGCGCGCTCGCGCGGGCAAAAACTCTCGTTCGTTCATGGACATAGTCTGGGCCGGGAAAACCGAGAATGCACTCCAGGAGGGCCACCGCGCGAGCACCGCCGCGACCCGACCCGCCAAGTCCCGGCCGGCGGCGAAGCAAGAAGGTAAACAAGGACGCGCCAGGAGCGATTTCTCCAACCGGCCGCGACTACAATCGGGCGCGTCGCGAATCGGGATGGGTGGAATATGCTGCATCTGCAGGAAGCACGCCGGGTCCGTTCACTGCGCAGGCCGCATCGCATCGGCCTGGCCGTGGCCGGCGGGGGCCCGATCGGCGGGATTTACGAAATGGGCGCATTGCGCGCACTGGATGAAGCCATCGCCGGCCTCGACCTGACCCGACTGGACGTCTACGTGGGCGTCAGCTCCGGCGCGTTCCTCGCTGCCGGCCTCGCCAATCGGGTGGACTCGGCGACCATGTGCCGCATGTTCATTACCGAGGAAGATCCGGAACACCAGTTCCGTCCAGAGATGTTCCTCAAGCCGGCCTTCTACGAGTACATCCAGCGCCTCGGCTCGTTGCCCAAGATCATCGGCGAGTGGCTGCTGGACATGGCCCTGCATCCGGGCTCGGTGAGTTGGAGCGAGTCGCTCGGGCGCCTGGGCAGTGCCATTCCGACCGGCCTGTTCGACAACGAGGGCATCGAACGCTATCTCAACAGCATGTTCAGCGCGCCTGGGCGCAGCAACGACTTCCGCAAGCTGGATCGTCCGCTGTACGTGGTCGCCGTCGACCTCGACACCGGCCATACCGTGCGCTTCGGAAGCGCCGGCGATGACGCCATCCCGATCTCCAAGGCGGTACAGGCGAGTTCAGCTCTGCCCGGCTTCTACCCCCCGGTCGAAATCAACGGGCGCTTTTACGTCGACGGCGCGCTGCAACGCACGCTGCACGCCTCGGTGGCTCTCGACGAGGATATCGACCTGCTGCTGGCGCTGAATCCGCTGGTACCGTTCGACGCCTCGGCGCTGCGCGACCGTGGCGACGAGCCCCCGGGCAGCCTGGTCGAGGGCGGTCTGCCGCGGGTGATCTCGCAGACCATCCGCGCGATGCTGTACTCGCGGATGCGGGTGGGGTTCGGCAACTACGACAAGAGCTACGACCACTCCGATCTGGTGTTGTTCCAGCCGGATCCGGACGATGCCGAAATGTTCTTCACCAACGTTTTCAGCTTCGCCAGCCGCCGACGGCTCTGCGAACATGCCTATTCGACCACATTGGCCGATCTGCGGCGCCGTCGCAACGAACTGGGACCGGTTCTGGAACGCCACGGCCTGCACCTGCGCGAAGAAATCCTCGACGATGCCCAGCGCACCGTTTGGGATGGACTGGAGGGCACCAAGCCACCCAATTCGACCGTTCTGTCGCGTCTGGATCGCGCGCTCAAGGAACTCGAAAGGGTGATCGCGCGCACCCACGCTCAACGGCGTCCGCGGTTGCGCAAGAGCAGTCGCCCGCTCACCGGAGATGCGCTTGCGCTGGTAGCGGAAGACGCGACTACCGACTGATCAGGATGCTTCCGCAGTTGCCGACGCCGCGCCATCGGGTGCCGCGGGCGGGCGTGGCGAAAATGCCCGCAATCCGCATCAGATCAAGCTCGCCGCCACGTTGCATAGTGTGAATATTCTAGCTGCGGCCCGCAGGATGCGCCTCACATCCTGCGCTTCGCATCGTGGCGAGGCGGGTCGAGGCTGCACACACGCAGAGGTAACTGATGAAGACGTCGAAGGGTTCAAAACTGAAGTCCAAGCTCAAGGACGCCGGTAGCGACAAGTCGCTCAAGTACACCGCCAAGGCAATCATGGAGCAGGCCGAGCAAATCTGGCTCGCCGGTCTCGGCGCGTTCTCCAAGGCGCAGGAGCAGAGCGGCAAGTTCTACGAAACGCTGGTCAAGGAAGGTGCGGTGCTGGAGAAAGCCACCCGCAAGCTGACTGGCTCCAAGGTAGAGGAAGTACGTGGTATGGTCGAAAAATCCGTCTCGCAGGTCAAGGAACGCGCGTCCGATACCTGGGATCGCCTCGAACAGGTTTTCGAGAATCGCGTGTCCAAGGCGCTCGGCACGCTCGGCATTCCGGGCCGTGAAGAACTGGAACAGTTGACCAAGCGCGTCGACGAACTCAGCAAGGCCGTGCGTGCACTGGATGCAGGCAATCGCGCGCAAGCTGCGAAGAAGCCGGCAGTCAAGGCCGCGGCGCCTGCTGCTCCGAAGGCTGCTGCACCGAAGGCTGCTGCTCCGAAGGCTGCTGCACCGAAGGCCGCTGCACCGAAGGCTGCTGCACCGAAGGCCGCCGCTCCGAAGGCGCGCAAGGCGCCAGTGCAGAAGGCCGCCCCGGTTGAAACCGAAGTCAAGGCCGAAGCCTGAGCCTTGATCGACCAGGAACGGCGAAGCCCTCGCCGATCCAGGCGCATGGATCGCGCCAAACCAGCTTCAATGCCCGCCAGCCAATCTTTTGCCGATCGCCCTCCCCGACCGGCCGGCTGGCGGGCGCCTTTTTTGGTAGGTCACGTTGTCCGCGAAGCGGACTACGTGACAAGCCGGGCCCAGTGCAGGCCGAC
>CALEZI010000105.1 GCA_937928755.1 uncultured Rhodanobacteraceae bacterium
TTTCGCCAGCCCGAGCCGAGCAAGCTCGGCTCTACCAAAGCCTCGCGCTTCGTGCCCTTGTAGAGCGGAGCTTGCTCCGCTGCCTTTCGCCCGCCCCAGCCGAGCAAGCTCGGCTCTACCAGAGCCTCGGATCGAACGCCCATGAACCTGTTCGAACGTTATCTGACCGCCTGGGTCGCGATTTGCGTCGTGGTCGGCATCGGTCTGGGCCAACTGTTCCCCGGCGCCTTCCAGGCGATCGCCGCCCTGGAATTGGCCAAGGTCAATCTGCCGGTGGGGCTGCTGATCTGGGTAATGATCATCCCGATGTTGCTGAAGGTCGATTTCGGCGCACTCGGAGAAGTGCGCCAATACTGGCGCGGCATCGGCATCACCTTGTTCATCAACTGGGCGGTCAAGCCGTTCTCGATGGCGCTGCTCGGCTGGATCTTCATTCGCCATGTGTTCGTCGATCATTTGCCGGCGGAGCAGCTCGACAGTTACATCGCCGGCCTGATCCTGCTGGCGGCGGCGCCGTGCACGGCGATGGTTTTCGTCTGGAGTCGGTTGACCGGCGGCAATCCGTTATTCACGCTGTCGCAAGTGGCGCTCAACGACAGCATCATGATTTTCGCCTTCGCGCCGATCGTGGCGCTGCTGCTGGGTCTGTCGTCCATCACGGTGCCGTGGGACACGCTGCTGACGTCAGTGGTGCTGTACATCGTTTTTCCGGTGATCATCGCCCAGGTCTGGCGCCGGTGGCTGCTGCGGCGCGGTCAGTCCAGCTTCGATGTGGCATTGGCACGGATCGGGCCGTGGTCGGTGGCGGCGTTGCTGCTGACCTTGGTGCTGCTGTTTGCCTTCCAGGGCGAGGCGATCATCCAGCAGCCACTGGTGATCGCAATGATCGCGGTGCCGATCCTGATCCAGGTGCTGTTCAATTCCGGATTGGCCTACTGGCTCAATCGCGCGGTCGGCGAGACGCATGATGTCGCCTGCCCGTCGGCACTGATCGGCGCCAGCAACTTCTTCGAACTGGCAGTGGCGGCGGCGATCAGCCTGTTCGGCTTCGACTCCGGCGCAGCGCTGGCGACGGTCGTCGGTGTGCTGATCGAAGTCCCGGTCATGTTGCTGGTGGTGCGCGTGGTCAATCGCAGCAAGGGGTGGTATGAGGCGGGGGCGCGTCGATGATGGCGGTGCCCGTGTTTACCTGATCCCCCAGCAGGTCGTACAACCTGTTTTTGTCCGCAAAGGACGCAAAGGACGCAAAGAGAGCCGAATGGCATCGATTTTGGTCGGGTTGCGCGTCCGGCCTGCTGTTCTTGCTTTCCCTTCGCGTCTTTTGCGTCCTTTGCGGACAAGAATCTGTTCTATGAGCCCCTCGAGAATCGTTCAATTAGAGTCACAGCATGAGCGACGCGCACCACCACCACACCCACGCACACCCCACGCCGAAGAATTTTGATCGCGCGTTCGCGATCGGCATCGGGCTGAATCTGGCCTATGTGCTGATCGAAGCGTGGTACGGCTGGAAGGTGAATTCGCTGGCACTGCTGGCCGATGCCGGGCACAACCTGTCGGATGTGATCGGGCTGGTGCTGGCCTGGGGCGGCGCGCTGGCCGGGCGTTTGCGGCCGGATGCGCGGCACACTTACGGCTGGAAGCGCGCCAGCATCCTGGCGGCGTTCATCAATGCGCTGCTGTTGCTGATGGCGATGGGCGCGCTGGTGTGGGAGGCGCTGCAGCGGCTCGGCGATCCGCAGCCGATCGCCGGATTCACGGTCATGTTGGTCGCCGGAATCGGCATTGTCGTCAACACCGCCACGGCGCTGCTGTTCATGCGCGGGCGCGAACACGACCTCAACATCCGTGGCGCGTTTCTGCACATGGCGGCGGATGCGCTGGTGTCGGTCGGCGTGGTGGTTGCCGGCGCGCTGGTGTTGTGGCTGGGCTGGTATTGGCTCGATCCGCTGGTCAGCCTGGTGATTGCCGCGGTGATCGTGATCGGCACCTGGAGCTTGTTCCGTCAGTCGCTGCACCTGCTGTTCGACGGTGTGCCCGACAGCGTCGATCTGGTCGCGGTCAGGCGCCTGCTGCAGGGACTGCCGGGCGTCAGTCGCGTGCACGATCTGCACGTCTGGGCGATGGGCACCACCGAGATTGCGCTGACCGCGCATCTGGTGATGCCGGATGGCCATCCGGACGACGAGTTCTTCGTCCATGCGACCGACGAATTGCACCATCGCTTCGACATCGACCACGTCACCCTGCAGGTGGTGCGCGTGGCGTTCACCGAACCGTGCGGAGATTGATCGATGTCGGTAACCGATCCGATGGCCCTGCCTGCGGACACCATCACTGCCGAACGACTGAATGCAGGTTGTTATTGCCGCACGCTCGATCCCGAGCGCTTGCGCCAGCAACTGGAGTCAGAGCCTGGCCTGGCGGGGTCGGCCGATCTGTTGCGCGCCACTCGTCCGCACCTGTTCTCATCGACCGCCGTGTTTGTCTCCAGCGCCATCGCGAGCACGATGAAGGCCGCGGTGGCCGCGATCGAGCGCGTCGTCGCCTTGCCCGAGTTCCAGCGCCAGGCGCTGGCGCACGCGCCTGAGATCGCGGCCCGCGCATTCGGGCCGAAGGGCGCCTTCATGGGTTACGACTTCCATCTGTCGCCGCACGGACCGCGACTGATCGAGATCAACACCAATGCCGGCGGCGCGGTGCTGAACCTGGCGCTGGCGCGAGCGCAGCAGGCCTGTTGCGAACCCTTGGGTCGCGCCGAACTCGATCGTTTGCTCTCGGGCGTCGAGCAGCAACTGGTCGCAATGATGGCGAACGAGTGGCGTTTGCAGCAGGGCGACGTGACACTCGGAACCCTGGCGATCGTCGACGATGATCCGATGGCGCAATATCTGGCACCCGAGTTCGAACTGTTCCGGCAGTTGTGCACTCGCCACGGCATCGACGCGCGCATTGTCGACGCGGGTGCGCTCGAATGGCGCGATGGGCGTCTGTGGCACGCGGGGCAGGCCATCGACATGGTCTACAACCGGCTCACCGACTTCTACCTGAGCGAGGTGCGGTTTGCCGCGTTGCGTGCAGCTTTCGAAGCAGCAGCCGTGGTGCTGACACCGCACCCGCGCGCGCACGCGCTGCATGCGGACAAGCGCAACCTGATCGCGCTGAGCGATCCGGCTCTGCTAACGGCCTGGGGCGTCAGTCGCGAAGATTGCCAACTGCTGGCCGCCGTCGTGCCGCGCACGCTGATCGTCGATCAAGCGGTTGCCGATGAGCTGTGGTCGACCCGCCGGCACTGGTTCTTCAAGCCCGCCGCGGGCTACGGCAGCAAGGCGACCTATCGTGGCGACAAGCTGACCCGGCGCGTGTGGGGCGAGATTCTGGCGGGCGACTACGTTGCCCAGGCGCTGGTGCCGCCCGCCGAGCGCGGAGTCGAACTCGAAGGCAGTCGCAGCGGGCTCAAGTTCGACCTGCGCGCTTATAGCTACGACGGCCAAGTGCAACTGTTCGCTGCGCGCATGTACAGCGGCCAGACCACCAATTTCCGCACGCCGGGCGGCGGTTTTGCGCCGGTCGTGGTGGTCGACAGCTGACTTCCGTTGTAGGAGCGACGTGTACGTCGCGACCAGCGACGCATTGGGGCTCAGGGTCGCGACGTACACGTCGCTCCTACCCTCGGGCTACTGCCGCGCCTTGAGCGTATTCCGCAGCGTACCCGTGCCGGCCTGGAAGGCCCAGTCGCCGCCGTATTCGACATCGTCGAGGCGATACCCATCGCCGACGCGCACCAGCAGCGCGCGATCCTGCCAGACGACGCGATCGGGGTCGCTGCCATAGCTGCGATCGAGGGTAACGACGATGCGGCCATCGGCCTCGCCGACGGCCACCGCGCGCGTGCTCTGCGCGCCCTCGAACAGACTGCCGAACAGATCGCCCTCGATGAACGGGGGCTTGTCTTCGCTGCCCTCGCGCTGCATGCGTTCGATCTCGCCCTTCTGCCAGGCCCTCGCGGCGTCCATCGACTGGCGCAGCTCGTCGCTCAGCCATGGCGCCAGTGCCGCCATCTGCGTGTCATCGGGCAGGCCGCTGATGCGCAGGGCTGCGATCTGGTCGAAGATCGACTGGGCTACCTCCAATGCAGTCGGCGGCGCCGCAGATGGTGCTTTCTGCTCGACCGGCGCAGCACATGCGGCGAGCCAGAGGAGCAGGGATGTGAGGAACAGACGAAGGGCGGTCGACATGGGTGCGAGAAGCGGAAATGCGGGTCGATGAAGCATGTCTATTCGCGATACGAACCAATGGGAGAGGGTTTGTCCCGCGAAAGCTCTCGCGGAGTAAATCCGCTCCCACAGGCGGGCGCCGCATTTTCAACGCACATTGGCGATGACGATCTCGACCTTGCCGGCAGCGCGCCAATCGAGCGCGGCGCTGAGGCCTTCCAGATCGCCCGGCTGCGCCTGCGCATTGCCGGATCGCGATAGCCGCGCACCGATGATCACCTTGGGGAACTGCGCCAGCGACATCCCGGCGATCATGCCCATCGATTCGTCGAGCCTGAGCGTCAGTGGCAGAGCACTTGCCGGGCGGCGCTGGATCGCCAGCGGTGCCGGCGGACCAGCCTCGGCGCGCGCGAACACGAACAGCGTGTCGCCGGGTTGCACCAGATCGGCGAGTTCCGGCGCCACCTTGATGCTCACCTCGATGCCGGCGGCATTCGGATCGGCGGGCGCATTGCCGGCCATCGGTGCCGCGACCACGGGCGCAGCGGGTGTTGCGATGGGCGCAGCAGGTGTCGCGGCCTGCGCGTCCATGGGTCCCTTGCCGAGGCGATTGCGCACGATGTTCAACTGTTCGACAACCGCCTGCTGCGCCGGACTACCGGCTTCCATCAGGCCCAGCAACTTTTCCCAGGTGGCCTCCGCGGCAACCGGATCATCGGCCTGCGCACGCGCCAGTCCCTTGAGGAACAGCGCGTTCTGGTTGCTCGGGTTGAGCTCGATGGCGCGGTCGACCAGTTTCTCGGGTTCGCCGCTCAACGAGCGCGGGTTCGACGACAGGCCCATGGCTTCGGCCGCTTCGGCCAGCAGGTCCGGGTCCTCGGGCAGCAGCGCGCGCGCTCGGGTGTAGGCCTCGTGGGCTTCAGGGAAACGGTCGATTGCGCGATAGGTGCGCGCCAGCAGCGCCCAGCCTTCGCCGTCATCCGGCGTGCTCCGCAGTTTGGCAGCCAGGGTCTCGGCCGCCTTGACCAGATCCGGCGCATTGCTGGTCGCGGTGTCGCCGTCGGCGGTAACCGCGATCGCGTTGCCCGCGGTGAACGCGAGCGCATTGGGCGTGCCGATCTTGCCATACAGCCAATACGTGCTGATCGGCAGAACCAGCAGCAATACCAGTGCAGTTGCTTTCGCCGCGCGTGAAGGGCCAGACGCCTGCGGAGCGTCGATCAACGCCAGCGCGGCGGCACTCAAGGCCTGTTGTCGCGCGGCAAACGTCGTGTCATCGACCAGTCCTGCGGCGTGCGCGGCCTTCAGCGCATCCAGTTGCTCGCGCAACAGCGCGGTCTGAGCGCGCGCGCCACGCGGCGCCCGCAGCAACGGCCAAAGCACCATCGCCAGCGCCGCCACGATCAGCAGCGCCGCCACTATCCAGAAAGCTGTCACCAATCCTCCTCGTCTCTTGCATTCCCGGCGGCCGCCGCGGTGGTGCCGGTGCGGCGCTTGCGCAAATGCACGACCAGCGCCACGGCGCCGCCGGCCAGAATCACGAACGGTCCGAACCAGAGCAGCCAGGTGCTGCTCTTGATCTCCGGCCGATACAGCACGAACTCTCCATAGCGCTCGACCAGAAACGCCTTGATCTCGTCGTCGCTGCGGCCGGCCTGCATCTGCCGGTGGATCTCCTGGCGCAAGCCGCCGGCGACATTGGAGTCGGAATCGGCGAGGCTCTGGTTCTGGCATTGCAGGCAACGCAGTTCGCGCAGCAACTGCTGGTAGCGCTGTTCCTCGGCGCGGTCGGCGAACTGCAACGGCTCGATCGCCACCATCGGCGTGCACGCGAACAGCAGCGCCAGAGCGATCCAACGCAGGTTGACGTTCATGGCTGGCGTCCTTCCAGGAGGGGCATCACCGTGTTCTCCATGTCTGCGACCGACAGCGCGCCGATGTGCTTGTACAGGATCGCGCCATCGGCAGAGATCACGAAGCTCTCGGGCGCGGCAGCGACCCCGAAATCGATGCCGATAAGCCCCGTCGGGTCGTACAGGATCTCCGAGTAGGGGTCTCCGAACTGCCGCAGCCATTGCAGTGCATCCGCGGTTTCATCCTTCCAGTTGAGTCCGACCAGGCGCAAGCCGCGCTCGCGCACGTAGCGGGCGAGGATCGGATGTTCGATCCGGCAAGTCGGGCACCAACTGGCGAACACGTTCAGCAGATAGGGCTTGCCGAGCAGCGAGGCCTTGCTGTGGACGACGCCGGGGTCGCGCAGCTCCGGCGCCGAGAACTCCGGTGCCGGCCTGCCCACCAGCACCGAGGGCAGCACCGTCGGATCCTTGCCGATGCCGCTCCACAGCAGCACCGCAATCGCGATGAAGACGATCAGCGGGATGGCGGCGCGTGGGTTCATGCG
>CALEZI010000106.1 GCA_937928755.1 uncultured Rhodanobacteraceae bacterium
CAACAGCCCCGCCCTTGCTGTCATCAATGCCCCTCACGCCTGCCTCTCCGTCCCGATGGCCACCTGCGGGATGCGCACGCCGAGGCGTTCGCTGGCCCAGCGCTTCAGGTATTCGCGGCCGATCTTGGCGTTGTGGCGGATGTCGACCGGGAAGCGCGGGTAATACAGCACCTTGCTGATGCCGCGGGTGTGCGCATGGCGGGCGGCGATGACCAGCAGTTCCTCGCGGATGCGCTCATGTTCCTCGCGGCCGATACCCGGCTCGAGTTCGATCAGCAGCACGGGCTCCTCGGAACCCGGGGTGCCGACGCCGACCAGCGCGCTGCGGAACACCTGCGGATGGGTGTTGAAGATCGGCTCCACCTGCTCGGTGAAAATCGGACCGTCGGCGCTCTGCACCCGCTGCGAGCGGCGCCCGCACATCCACAAACGACCGCCGTCGTCGAAGTAACCGAGATCGCCCATGCGATGCACGGTGCGCACGCCGTCGCGGATCTTGCCGACGCGATCGGCTTCAGGCCGGTTGAAGTAGCGCTCGGTCGCGGTGGGCCCAACCACGGTGATCTCGCCGACCACGCCCGGCACCACTTCCAACTCGTCGGTCCACTCGGGGATGGCGTCGTCGCTGATGCGGATCACGCGTACCTGGTTTGGCGCCACCACGCGGCCGACGAGCGTCCCGGCGCCGTGTTCGGTGCGTTGACGCGCAAAATCGACCAGTTCGCGGCCCTCGACCACGGCCACCGGCAGGCATTCGGTGGCGCCATAAGGTGTCCACAGCGATGCGCCATCGGGCAGCAGCTTGCGCATGCGCTCGACCACCGCCACCGGGACCGGCGCGCCGGCCGAAATCACCCGCCTCAGGGTCGGCAGTTTGACGCCGCGCGGCGCGCCCCAGCGGGAAATGGCGTTGACCAGCGCCGGCGAGGCGAACAGGTTGGTGACGCCGAAATCATGAATGGTCTGGATCAGCTTGCCGGGATCGGCCATCGCCGGGCGCGTCGGGTCCATCTCCGGGATCACCGTGGTCATGCCCAGCGCCGGATCGAACAGCGCGAACGGCGGAAACGTCGGCAGGTCGATTTCGCCCGGCTGGATGTCGAAGGCCTCGCGCAGCAGGTCGACCTGCGCCATGAAGTGGCGATGCTGGTAGACCACGCCCTTGGGCACGCCGGTCGATCCGGAGGTGAACAGTATCGCTGCCGCGTCGTCCTCGCGGGTATCGGCGAGCACTGCCGGACAGCGCTTGCGCGCATCGCTGCCTTCGCGGCCGATCTTGAGCAGTTCGGCGTAGCTGTGACCGCCCCACATGAAACGCGGACCCACCGTCACCAGCGTGCGCACGGTCTTGCGCCCCCAGCCCAGCGCCACGCGTGCGGCGTGGGCCAGCGGAATGCCGATGAATGCGGCCGGTTCGGACTCGGCCAGACACTGTTTCAACGCCGTGCGAGCAATGCCGGGATCGATCAGCACCGGTACCGCGCCGGCCTTGAACAATGCGAACATCAGCACGAACAACTCGACGCTCGGGCGCACCATCAACACCGTGCGCACGCCGCGGCCTATGCCGACCCGCTCCAGGCCACAGGCGATCGCATCGGATTCTTCGTCGAGTTGCGCGTACGTCAGGTGGGTGTGCGCGGGACGGCCGGCGATATCGCTGCCGCAAGGCACGAAGATCGCAATCTGGTGCGGCCGTTCACGCGCCATTCGCGTCAACGCGGACGCGATATTGGCGCTGTCCATGGATACTGTCAGGGCGGCGTCGAAAGGGGCCGCAAGCGTGCCGTGTCGGCACCGGCCGGTCAACCGTCGTCGCGACTCTGAAGCGCCACGATCATCGCGGCGGTTCGGTCGGCCCCGACGCATCCATGCGGGCGGCGACTGCGGCGATGCGCTGCTCAAGTGGCGCCAGGCGCGGGTCCCCCGGCGCCAGTCGGCCAGCGGCGTGGGCCCATCCGCGTGCGCGTGCGAGGTCGTCGACGCTGGCGCTCAATGCCGCCGCCTCGATACGCGCACTGGCAGCCGCCAGCGCCGCATCGCGGTCGTGCCTGCGCAGCTGCGCCGCACGCTCGAAGGCCTCGGCGGCGGTCGTCATGCTGCTGCTCGCGCCGGCACCGGTGGTCGCCATCGCCTGGGCATAAGCGGCTTGTCCGGCCGCGTACTCGCGCTCCGCCTGCAGCGCCGGCGCCAGCCGCGCCGTTGGCGCCGGCGACAGCCACCCACCGGCACCGAGCGCGGCGTACAGCAGTGCTGCGCCAGACGCGATTCCCAGCGCGCGCAGCGACCACCCGCAACTGCGGTTCGCCACGTCGAGTGACTCGGCGCTTGCTGGCTCGCGCCGGGCAAGCGCCAGTGCCATGCCGATCCACACCCAGGCCAGGGTGCGATCGCCGGTCAAGCCAAAACTGGTCTGCAGGTGCAGCATCCAGGCAGCCAGCGCGACGGCGAGCACCAGCGCCTCGCGGCGGCGCCGGGCGCTGTCCGAATGCCAGCCGACATGAAGCGCGCGCAGCACCGCGAGCACCAGCAGCAGGCTGGCGATGAGACCGGCCACGCCCATTTCCAGTGCGCGATCGACGATCGCCTGGTGGGCACGATCGGCCGTCCAGCCATCGGTCTCGGCACGAGCGCCGGGCGTGGCCGCCGACGCCTGGGTCAGGGCCGGTTGCTGCAGGTCGAGTCCGTAGCCGAGCCAGGGTCGCAGCGCGTCTGCGGCATCCGTTTGCCCGTGCAAGTCGACCAGCGCATCCGGCGAGACCAACGCAGCCACGCCGATTCGCCACAGGTAGGCGCGATCCTGCAATGACGCCGGTCGCCACGCCGCGAGCAGGACGATCGCGATCAGCGCTGCCGCCAGCAGCGCCAGGCCCGCGCGACGCCGACGCGGCTCGCTGCAGATCCAGGCCACGATCCCGACCAGCGCCAACGCCGCGACCGCGCTGCGCGTGCCCGTGGCGAGCAGCGCGGACAATTGCAACAGCAGCATGGCGATCCACAGTCCGCGACGGCGCTCGGCGTCCAACGCCGAGGCCACGGTCGGCGGCAGCAACAGCAGCAGCCAGCCGGCAAGCGTCGTGGCGTTGCTGAGCGTCGCCGAGGGGCGACGTTCCACCGAGCCTTGCCATGACATCGGATCGACCCCGGCGAACTGCAGCAGGACGTAGACGGAAACGACGGCACCGAGCGCTGCAGCGGCACGCCGAACGCATTGACGGTCGGCGTCGTCCAGACTGCTGGCAGCCGCCGCCAGCAGGAGCAGAGCGAGGCCTATCAGCGCGCCCTGGCTGCGCGCCGCGGAACCGATCCATACCGCGGACTCGAGCGCGAACCACGAGCTCAGCAGCACCACGACAGCGCTGACCAGCAGCGCCGGCTGGCGCAGAAAACTCGTCAGCGTTGCCTGCTGCAGCAACAGCCACGCCGCCACAACGGCGACGCCGGCAACCTTCAACGCCTCGGAGGTTGCCGGCTGGACCGCCACTGCCGCCCAGCAAATGGCCACGATCAAAGCACCATGAATCACCTGGTAAGACCCCGTTTGCGCCAGTGCGCGAATTGTGGCGCGCGGCGCAGGAGAAATTCACGGCGCCAGCGAAATTCGAACCCGTCAGAGCGACATCGCCAGGTCGACGGACGCGGGAGGCGCATCCAGACTCCGAAAATAGAAGACCCCGGGCGTTGGGGAAGCGCCCGGGGCCTGGGGGTCGCAGAGGCGGGCTGGGGAGTCCCGGCTCTGCTGGAAGGTTCACTATTGGGGGAGGAGTGAACCGGGTCGAGTCTTGTCGACCCAACCCATGGATAGGTTGCCGCAAACAAAGTTCCGTTGACAATGCCGAAGGTCACCCGGAATGTTCATGTGCGACTAACAGGGCACGGTCCTCGTTCAGTTTCTGGCGCTGGCGTTCAACGCGACAGAACCGAACATCCCCATGATTCTGAAAACGATTTCGCGGATCCGCGGTTGCCGCCGGGCGCTGCGATACTGAACAGGCCACATTCCGAGGATGAACGGCGGACAACGCGCTTCCGGTCGGCGCGAATCCGGGTTGCGATCGACTGCCCGGCAATCGATCGCAATGCCCTGTCGCAGTGGCACCCGGGTTCCGGTTCGGCGCTGCGACCCACCCGTTCGAGCTTCCGCGCGCAAGCAACTACTTTCGAAGTTCCGGGGCTTGGGATACATTCCGCAGAAGTCTCTTCAGGTTGAGCGATCGATGGCGAGTAACATCCAGAGCACGACGCTGACCGGGCTTTCAGGCGTTGCACGACGGCTGGTTGCCGAAGGTGCGCTTTCGGAGTCCGATGCGCGCAAGGCCTCCGAGGCTTCGTCCAAGCAACGTGTCTCGCTGATCGCCTACCTGATCGAAAATGGCTTGGCGGATCCGCGCGCGACCGCGGCCGCCGCCAGTCAGGAGTTCGGCGTTCCCTTGCTGGATGCCTCCGCGATCGACCTCAAGCAGGCCCCGCTCAAGTCGATCGAGCAGGCGCTGATCGAGAAACACCGTGCGGTGCCGCTGTACAAGCGCGGCAACCGCATGTTCATCGGCATTGCCGATCCGACCAACGATCGCGCACTGGAGGAGATCAAGTTCCAGTCGAAAACCCTGGTCGAGCCCATCATCGTCGACGACAACACGCTGACGCGCTTGATCGAACAGGCCCTGGCCCAGGGCGACTCGGTAACCGAGGGCATGGAGGACGCCGAAGGACTCGAGAATCTCGATGTCCAGGGCGGCGACGACGACGGGGAGAGCGGGTCGGCTGGCGGCGTCGATGTACAGGGCAACGACGATACGCCGGTAGTGCGCTTCATCAACAAGGTGCTGGTGGACGCCATCAAACGCGGCGCGTCCGACATCCATTTCGAACCTTACGAAAACGTCTATCGCGTGCGCTTCCGCATGGACGGCATCCTCAAGCAGGTGGCTTCCGCACCGGTCAAGCTGAGTGCGCGCATGGCGGCGCGCCTCAAGGTCATGTCGGCGCTCGACATCGCGGAAAAGCGCGTGCCGCAGGACGGACGCATCAAGCTCAACCTGTCGAAAACCAAGGCCGTCGATTTTCGCGTCAGCACCTGCCCGACCCTGTTCGGCGAAAAGGTGGTTTTGCGTATCCTCGATGGTTCCGCGGCCAAGCTCGGCATCGACAAGCTGGGTTATGAGGAGGAACAGAAGAACCTGTTCCTCGGCGCGATCGCCAAGCCCTACGGCATGGTGCTGGTCACCGGCCCCACCGGCAGCGGCAAGACGGTGTCTCTGTATACCGCACTGAATATTCTCAATACCGACGAGCGCAATATCTCGACCGCAGAAGACCCGGTCGAAATCCGGGTCTCGGGCATCAATCAGGTGCAGATGAACATCAAGGCCGGCATGACTTTCGCCGTGGCCCTGCGTTCGTTCCTGCGCCAGGACCCGGACGTCATCATGGTCGGCGAAATTCGCGACCTCGAAACCGCCGAGATCGCGATCAAGGCGGCGCAGACCGGCCACATGGTACTTTCGACCCTGCACACCAACGATGCGCCGCAAACCATCGCGCGCCTGATGAACATGGGAATCGCCCCGTACAACATCACCTCCTCGGTCACCCTGGTGATCGCCCAGCGCCTGGCGCGGCGACTGCACGACTGCAAGCGGGCAATGACATTGCCGCGGCATGCGCTGGTTGCGGAGGGGTTCACGGACGACGACATCACCACCATGCAATTGTACGAACCGGTGGGATGCGGCGGCTGCAACGAGGGTTTCAAGGGACGTACCGGCATCTACCAGGTGATGCCCATTTCCGAGGACATCGCCCGCATCGTGCTCGGTGGCGGTAACGCCCTGCAGATCGCCGAAGCCGCGCATGCGTCCGGAATTCCGGATTTGCGCCGCTCGGCGTTGATGAAAGCCAAGGCTGGTATGATCTCGCTGTCCGAAATGAATCGCGTGACCAAGGATTGACGATTATGGCAACTGCCACCGCGCGCGCTAAGACCACTGCGAACCGAAGCCTCGGCGGCCTGCAGACTTTCCATTGGGAAGGTACTGACAAACGCGGGCAGAAACTCAAGGGCGAGGAACTCGGCAAAAACGCCAATCTGGTCAAGGCCAACCTGCGCAAACAGGGCATCAACGCCACCAAGGTGGCGCAGAAGCGGCTGTCGATTTTCGGTCAGTCCGGCGCGGCGATCAAACCCCGCGATATTGCGGTCATCAGCCGTCAGTTGGCGACCATGATGAAAGCCGGCGTGCCGCTGATGCAGAGCTTCGAGATGATCGCCGGCGGGCAAACCAATCCGCGGCTGAAGGACATGTTGAACGCGATCAAGGCCGATGTCGAAGGCGGTTCATCGCTGTCCGAAGCACTCAACAAGTTCCCAGCCTACTTCGATGAGCTGTTTGTCAATCTGGTGCGTGCCGGTGAGTCCGCCGGCGTGCTCGATATCGTGCTCGACACCATCGCCAGCTACAAGGAAAACCTGGAGACGTTGAAGGGCAAGATCAAAAAGGCCCTGTTCTACCCTGCCGCGGTGATCGCGGTCGCCATCCTGGTTTCGGCGGTCATCCTGATCTACGTGGTGCCGCAGTTCGAATCGCTGTTCAAGGGCTTCGGCGCCGACTTGCCGGCGTTCACCCGCATGATCGTCGACGCTTCCGAGTTCATGGTCTCCTACTGGTGGGCGATGTTGCTCGGCGTGATCGGTACGGTGTTCGGTTTCGCCACCGCCTTGCGGCGCTCGCGTAACTTTGCGCGGCTGGTCGACCGCCTGATGCTGCGGCTGCCGATCATCGGCCAGATTCTGCACAATTCGGCGGTCGCGCGTTTCGCGCGCACGCTGGCCATCACCTTCCGCGCTGGTGTGCCTCTGGTCGAGGCGCTGGAAACGGTTGCCGGCGCCACCGGCAACATCATCTACGACGAAGCCACGCAACGGATCAAGGAAGACGTCTCGGTCGGTCACCAGCTGAATCTGGCGATGAAGCAGGTCAACCTGTTCCCGCTGATGGTGATCCAGATGACCGCCATTGGCGAAGAATCGGGTGCCCTCGACACCATGCTGATCAAGGCCGCCGAGTTCTACGAGCAGGAAGTCAACAACGCAGTCGATGCGCTGTCCAGTCTGCTTGAACCGTTCATCATGGTGATCATCGGTGTCATGGTCGGCGGCCTGGTCGTCGGCATGTACCTGCCGATCTTCAAGATGGCGGCGGTTGTCTGAACGAGCTGGAGAGCTTGCTGCGCGAGTTGCCGGCGGTCGCGATTGCGATGGCCGGCCTACTCGGCCTGATCGTCGGCAGTTTCCTGAATGTCGTGATCCTGCGCCTGCCGGTGGTGCTCGAGTACCGCTGGCGCCTGGAAGCTGCGGAGATCCTCGGCGACGCCGCGGACGTCGGCCCGGCGCCGCCGGGTCTGGTCGCCGAGCGTTCCTGTTGCCCACAGTGCCAGGCGCAGATCAAGGCACGCGACAACATCCCGGTGCTGAGTTATCTGCTGTTGCGCGGTCGTTGCCGCGCATGCGGAGCGCGCATCTCGCCGCAGTACCCGATGGTCGAACTGATCACCGCGATCGCGACCGCGCTGTGCATGTGGCGCTTCGGGTTTGGATTCGAGGCGCTGGCAGCGATCGGCCTGACCTGGTGCCTGATCGCGCTGGCGGGCATCGACGTGCGTACCCAGTTGCTCCCTGACGGACTGACGCTGCCGCTGCTCTGGTCCGGTTTGCTGCTCGCCCTGCTGCCGCTGTTCGTGACTGCCGATCAGGCCATCGTCGGCGCTGCGATCGGCTACCTCAGCCTGTGGTCGGTCTACTGGCTGTTCAAGCTGCTGACCGGCAAGGAAGGCATGGGTTATGGCGACTTCAAGCTGCTCGGTGCGCTCGGCGCCTGGTTCGGCGTCGGCGCCATCCTGCCGATCATCCTGCTGTCCTCGGTGGTAGGCGCGCTGGTCGGCGGCACGCTGATGGCACTGCGCGGCCAGGACTCGCAGGTACCGATGCCGTTCGGACCCTTCATTGCCGCGGCCGGATTTGTCTATCTGATCTTCGCCCCGCAGATCGGCGCCTGGTTGCCGATGTTCGCCATCCGTTGACACCGCCAGCCCACTTCGTGGTTGGCCTGACCGGCGGCGTGGCGTCCGGCAAGTCGACCGTTTCGGCGACCTTCGCCGAACTCGGCGCGGCCATCGTCGACACCGACCTCATTGCGCGCGAAGTGGTGGCGCCCGGATCTGCAGCCCTGACCGAGATCAAGGCTGCCTTTGGCCCATCGATGCTGGCCGGCGACGGCAGCCTCGACCGCCGGCAGCTACGCCAGATGGTGTTCGCCGACGCGGGCGCCCGGCTCAGACTGGAGGCCATCCTGCATCCGCGCATCCGCGCCGAGGCGCTCACCCAGGTACAACGCGCGATCGGACCCTACGTCGTGCTGGTGGTGCCCCTGCTGGTCGAGAATCTGCAGCACTACGGTTGGGTCGATCGGGTGGCGGTCGTCGATGTGGAGCCCTCGCTGCAACTGCGTCTGCTGACGCGACGCGACGACATCAGCAAGGATCTGGCGCAATCGATGATCGCCGCGCAAGCCAGCCGCAACGCGCGCCTCGCCGTGGCGGACGATGTGTTGCGCAACAGCCGCGGCGTCGACGAACTCAAGGCCCAGGTGCGCAGCGCTGATCGGCGTTATCGCGCGCTCGCCGCGGCTATTTGAAGAAACGCCGAAGCGTTCGTGTCAGCCAACCGCCCTTCGGATTGGCCACCGAGTGCGTGTGCGCCATCACCGTGGCGGCATAAGCCGCATCATCGTTCTTGATGTGTCCGACCAACCAGCGCATCAGCAGCGTGCGTCAGCGACGCCGACCGGTTGATGACAATCAAGGGCGACCCTCGACTGAGCGGACTTCGCTTCAGCGCCACAGACTGCGGATTGCCGCAATCCCGTGGGCTCCGCTGGCGCGTGCCGTGGCAAGATCCCTGGGCGCGGTGCCGCCGAGAGCGTAGACCGGGTTGTGGCTGCTGCGGGTCAACGCGCCCAGGCGGCGCCAGCCGATCGGCCGCGATTGTGGGTGCGAGGCTGTCGCCCGGACCGGCGACAGCGTGACCGCATCGACACCGATTGCCTCAGCAGTGCGCAGTTCCAGAGCATCGTGGCAGGATGCGAACACCCACGCCGACTCCGGCAATGGCCGCTCCGCCGCCGAAAACAACTGGCTCGCTGACAAATGCACCCCGTCGAAACCCAGCGCTTGCGCGAGCGCGACTTCGGCGTGGATCAGGACGATCAGTTCCGGGCGCAGCGCACGGGCAGTCGCGAGACAGCGTTCTGCCAGCACCGCCCGCGTCGTCGCGGCAAGCAACTTCGCGCGCAGGCTGACGACGCCGATGGCCGGGTCATCGATTGCGCGCGCGAAGCGCTCGATGAACCCTTCGGCATCGTTGCCGGGTTCCGGGGTGATCAGATACTGCTGCGGCAGGGTCAGGCGCGCGCGAATCGGACGATCGGGGGCCGGCATCGGGTAGCGGATCAGCGCCGACGGCTCCACCCAGCGCAGGGCCTGGTGCTCGTGTGCGCGCGGATCGCCGCGCCATGCGCCGACGCTGAATACGTGCAGGTTGATCGCTCTCGGCGGTCCGCGCCAACGCACCAGCGCCAGCTCGTTCGCCGCGTCGACGCCGATGCCCAGTTCCTCGCGCAGTTCGCGTCGCAGCGCCGCCAGCGCGGTCTCACCGGGGCGGATCTTGCCGCCGGCAAATTCCCACTTGCCGGCTTCGTTAGCGCTCGCCGCACGCTGCGCGATCAGCACGCGGCCGCGCGCGTCGGTCAGTACACCGGCGACCACGGCGAGGGCGCGATCAGCGGTCATCGCGGCCCTGTCCGAGCCACCTGTCGCGAGTCTCCTGCGCGGGCCTGCGCGCCTGCCGCGACATCCACGACGCTCTCACAGAACATCCTATAAACATTTGATTGTAGAGCATTTATTTGTAGGTCACGTTGCCTGCGCAGCGGGCTACG
>CALEZI010000107.1 GCA_937928755.1 uncultured Rhodanobacteraceae bacterium
GACACCAGTTCCTGGTGTCGCAAGAGCGGCCTCCTGCTTTTGTGGGTCCAGACTTTGTCTGGACGCCTTCTGTTTTCTCGGAGCAACAGCGTCCAGACAAGTCTGGACCCACGAAGGGCCGCTATGCCGTCGCCTCTGCTCAACCGACACCAACGCCAACAACCAACACCGCCTTCAAGGAGGCGTCACCAGTTCATGGTGTCGCAAGAGCGGCCTCCTGCTTTTGTGGGTCCAGACTTGTCTGGACGCCTTTCGTTTTCACGGAGCAACAGCGTCCAGACAAGTCTGGACCCACGAAGGGCCGCTTTGCCGTGGCCTCTGCTTTGCCGACACCAACGCCAACAACCAACACCGCCTTCAAGGAGGCGACACCAGTTCCTGGTGTCGCAAGAGCGGCCTCCTGCTTTTGTGGGTCCAGACTTGTCTGGACGCCTTTCGCTTTCACGGAGCAACAGCGTCCAGACTAGTCTGGACCACAAACGGCCGCTTTGCCGTCGCCTCTGCTCAACCAACACCAACACCAGCAACCAACACCGTTCCTCAAGGAGGCGACACCAGTTTCTGGCGCCACGCCCATACCGCGGCCTGAGTGCGGTCCGACAATTCAAGCTTGGCCAGCAGGTTGCCGACATGGGTCTTGACCGTCGCCTCGCCGATGCCGAGGCGCTCGGCGATGATCTGGTTGGACAGACCTTCGGCGATCAGCAACAGCACATCACGTTCGCGTGCGCTGAGCTGCGCCAGCGGGTCGGGGCGCGCATCACTGCGCAGCGAGCGTACCAGTCCAGCGGCTACGCGCGGATGCAGGATGGTCTCGCCGCGTGCCGCGCGGCGCACGGTGTCGACCAGTTCGGCGCCAGCGACATCCTTGAGCTGATAGCTCACCGCGCCGGCCTCCAGCGCGGGACGTACCGTGCTCTCGTCGGTGCTCGAGGTCAGGATCACCACCTGGGTCTGCGGGCTGGCGGCGCGGATCGATTGCGTCGCCTGGATGCCGTCGCCGCCGGGCATGACCATGTCCACCAGCGCTACCGCCGGACGCAGGCGTCCGGCCAGTTCCGCACCGTGCGTGGCGCTGCCGGCCTCGCCGCAGACCTCGATGTCAGGTTGCAGCTCGAGATAGGCGCGCAAGCCCTGGCGCACCACGGCGTGATCGTCGACCAGCAACACGCGCAGTTTCGGCATCGGGTCATCCCTCCAGCGTAAAGTGCAGTCGCACCAGGGTACCGCCGCCTTCCGGGCTGACGATCGAAAACTCGGCGGCGGGCAGGCTTTCCGCACGTTGGCGCATGTTCGCCAGACCCATGCCCAGCGCCGACTCGCGCGCTCCGCCGCGACCATCATCGGCGATTTCGAGTTCGATCCGCTGCAGCGAGCGCCGCACCGACACGCGCACGCGCTGGGAATCGCTGTGCCGCCAACTGTTGGCGAGCGCCTCATCGACAATGCGCAGCACCGTCTCGGTGCGGGCAGGTGTCAGATTCAGGTGGTCCGGCAGGTTCAGATCCAGCGCGCGCCCGCTGCGCCGCGAGTAATCCTCCAGGCGCTGCTGCAGTGCCGGAATCAGGTCCTCGGCGGCGCCGGCATCCTCGCGCAGTTCGCGCAACTGGTCTTCCAACTCGCGTTGAATCTCGCTGACCAGCGCCGCTGCCTCGTCCAGTCGTTGCTGGCGACGTTCGCCGTCGCTGCCTTCACGCGCCGCCGCCAATTGCAGCGAGAGTGCGAAAACTTTCTGCTTGACGGTGTCGTGCAGGTCGCGCGCCAGGCGGCGGCGCTCTTCCAGTGTGGCAAGTTGCGCGCGCGTGGCAAACAGCGCTTTCAGGTTTGCCGCCATCTGATTGAGGTCGCGCGCAAGCTGGCCGAGTTCATCGCCGCTGTGGTCGGCCAGGTGCGGTGCGAAGTCGCCGCCTGCCCACGCCTGTGCTGCCGCCTCGATGCGTGCGATCCGTGCCAGCACACGCTGGCGCAGGAACCACGCCGAACCGATCAGGTACAGCATCAGGTAGGACACCGCGATCGGCCATTCGAAGCTCAGGCTGCGGCCAAAATGGCGCCATGGTGAGGGAACCTTGAGGTCCAGCACCAGGTGTTCTCCAGTGTGCGGCAATGCGGCGGTCCAGCGGCGATGGATCGAGCCGGCAGCGACGCCCGGCAATGACTGCGCGGCTGCGCTGTTCATCATCGACGCGGTGAACGGATGAGGCGCCAATTCCAGCAGTACCCAGGCGGCCTGCGTACCCAGGCTCTCGCGCGGGCGCTCCAGTTCCAGCACGAATCGCTGCAGGCGCTGATCGATCTCGGGCTCGGCAACGCCCCGCGCGAGCGCGGCATCGAGGTCAATGGCTTCACGCGCGAGCACCCGATCGACACGACCGTCGTCCAGTTGTGTCAGGCAGCGCTGGAACTTGTAACTGAGAATGGTCTGTTCGATCAGCAGCAGCGCCGGAACCGAAAGCGCCAGATAGAACAGCGTCAACTGCAGGCGCAAGCCATGGCGGCGGGGTGGCAATGCAGGCACGGGTTGCTCGTTCGGTTGCCCAGGTCGGCCGCGGTCGAATCGATCGTCGCTCGCGCATCATGCCCGCGAGACGCACGCAGTGCATCCGACTGCGATGACTGAATCCGGGTCGCTGGCTCCGCCTGGAGGATGAGGCGGTGATGGGCAGATTGCCGGAGCGACGTGCAGGTCGCCCCGACGATCGTGATTCTGCGCTGCGCTCAGAACAACAGGCTGGTCATGCGCCGGCGGTAATCGCCGACCAGATCAGTATCGGGAACGATGCGGAAGGCATCCACCAAAGAACGACGGCCGAGATCGTCATTGAACTTGCGATCGGCCTTGAGGATGGTGAGGAACTGGTCCATGCCGGCGGCGTACTGGCCGGCCAACAGGAACCGCGCTCCCAACTGGTAACGCGCAAGCAGGTTGCCGCCGTCGCGAGCGATGTCGCCCTGCAATTCAGCATCGTTCGGAGCGTGCTCGATGGCCTGCAGGAAGCCCAGGCGCGCGCGCGCGCGCTTGGCGACGTCGTGATCCTGGACCTCGCTCGGCAACTGGTCGAGCGCCGCCGTGCCTTCGTTCAGCAGGCCCCCGCGCAGCAGCGCGTCGGCCAGTTCGGCTTTCAGTTCATGCTTTTTCGGATCGGCCTTGATTGCGGCCTGCAGGCCGGCGATGACGGATTCCAGATCTTCCGCATCCAGCTCGACTTGCTCGGGTTCCGGGTCGGGGAGCGCCGGCTGCGCAGTGAGGTGCTTGGCCAGCAGCGCGCGCACGGCGCCCTCCGGCTGCGCACCCATGAAACCGTCAACCGGGCGACCGTCCTTGAACAGCACCACGGTCGGCAGGCTGCGGATGCCGAAGCTGCCGGCCAGCGCCATTTCCTCGTCGGTATTGACCTTGGCCAGCTTCACCGCGCCGCGGGCTTCGGTGACGATCTTGTCGAGCATCGGCATCAGGGTCTTGCACGGCCCGCACCACGGCGCCCAGAAATCGACCAGAACCGGCGTGGTGAACGACGCCTCGAGCACATCCATCTCGAAGTTGTCCTGGGTAGCGTGGAAGATATCGGTGCTAGTGGCCATCGGTGCGGCTCCGGAATGCGATGCAAGGCAGATGGGGGTGGATTCTACGAAAGCAATCCATCACCGGCGAAGGCCACGCCAAGTCGGTAATGCCTGCAGGGAGCCCCTGCCGCACCGCTTCGGTGCGCACTTTCGTGCATCAAGCAGTCAGCAACGAACGCAAGGAGATCAGGAAGCGGAGATTGTGCGGCAGAAACGGGTGTCGCCTCCTTGAAGGCGGTGTTGGTTGTTGGCGTTGGTGTCGGCAAAGCAGAGGCCACGGCAAAGCGGCCCTTCGTGGGTCCAGACTTGTCTGGACGCTGTTGCTCCGAGAAAACGAAAGGCGTCCAGACAAGTCTGGACCCACAAAAGCAAGAGCCCGCTCTTGCCCACAGATGTTGGATTTCCCCCGTCGTCACGGGTGGATTGCCAACGGCGCGTAAGCCACGCCACCCTTGTAGGTCATCACCGGCCTTTCGAGGACGGTCACATCGGCCAGCGGGTCGCCGTCGACCACCACGATGTCGGCGTAATGGCCGGCCGCCAGCGAGCCGATATCGGCACTCATTCCGAGAACTTCGGCGGCATTGCGCGTGGCGGTCTGGATGGCGACGTTCGCGGGCATCCCTGCGTCGACCATCAGCTTGAACTCGCGCGCATTCATGCCGTGCGGCGAAACGCCGCTGTCGGTGCCGAAGGCGATCTTGACGCCGCCCTGATAGGCGCGTCGGAAGTTCGAGGCGAGCAACGGTCCGATCGCCCGCGCTTTGGCCGCAACCATCGGCGGGAACTGCTCCGCCTTGCTGCCGACCCAGTCGCCGGCCAGCAGGGTCGGCACCAGCCAGGTGCCGTGCTGCTTCATCAGCGGATGCAGGTCGGCCTCCATGTAGCTGCCGTGTTCGACGGTGGTGACGCCGGCGAGGATGGCGCGACGGATGCCTTCCTTGCCGTGCGCGTGGGCGGCCACCGCGAAACCGTAGTCCTTCGCGGCGGCAACGATGGCATTCGCCTCGTCCTGGGTGAATTGCGGATTGAGGCCGTTCTTCGCATAGCTGAGCACGCCGCCGGTGGCGGTGATCTTGATCAGGTCGGAGCCCTCTTTGTAGCGATAGCGCACTGCTGCGAAGGCGTCATCAGGCCCGTTGATCACGCCCTCGCGTGGCCCCGGCTTGCCTGCCAGATCGCGATTGCTGCCGTTGGTCGGGTCGGCATGGCCGCCAGTGGTCGCGATCGACTTGCCGGCAGTCAAGATTCGCGGGCCCTCGGCAATACCCTGATTGATCGCATTGCGCACGGCGACGCTGACGCCGTCGACGTCGCCCAGATCGCGAATGGTGGTGAAGCCGGCGCGCAAGGTCTTTTTCGCGTTCAGCGCGCCGCGCAGCGCGTAATCGCCGGCATTCAGCCGGTATCCCTCGACATAGCTCGCCGGGCCGGCTTCGTTGTCCGTGATGTGCGTGTGCAGATCGATCAGGCCCGGCAGGCACACCTGGCTGCCGTGATCGACAAACTCATTGCCCGGGGCCGGCGCGCCCGGATTGAGAGCCGTGATCCGGCCGTCGGTGACTTCGATGGTATGCGCGCCCAACAACCTGGCGTTCTCCGCGTCGAAGATCTTGCCGCAGGCGATGGTCAGCGCACTGGCGTGCCCGGCGGTCAATGAAAGTGCGACGGCGGCGGCGATCAGGGCAGGGCGCATCAGGCGAACTCCGGGTTGCGGGCGGGTCGCCGAGTATCTGGCGGCATTGCGGCCACGGCAATTGCCGCCGGCTCAGGACATGTTGCCAATGGTGCCGAGGTGCGTGGGCATCCATCGGCGATCGAGTTGGGTGGCTCGCGTGCTCGCCCGAGACTCCCGCGCCAAACCGACCTCAGGTCGGAACAGGCTGCCGGATCGGCAGGCAGACCCGCATGGTCGTGCCCAATCCGAGTTCGCTCTGAACCTCGATGCGGCCGTGGTGTCGCTCGATGATGCCGTGCGAAACCGACAGCCCCAGGCCGGTACCCTTGCCGACTTCTTTGGTGGTGTAGAAAGGGTCGAAGATATGGGCCAGCGTTTCAGCGCTCATGCCGCGCCCGGTATCGGCAACCTCCACCCACACTTCCTTGTCCGTGCAATGGGTGCGCAGGGTGATCACGCCATGACCCTCGATCGCCTGAGCCGCATTGACCAACAGGTTCATGAACACCTGGTTGATTTGCGAAAGCACGCAATCCACCAGCGGCAGTTCGACGTACTCCTTGTGCACTTCGCAGGTGTATTTGAGTTCATTCCAGACCACGTTCAGCGTGCTTTCCAGTCCCTGGATCAGATCGTCCGGTTGCCAGTCATCGACTGCCGAGGTGTGCGCGAAGTCCTTGAGGCCCTTGACGATGCGCTTTACGCGATTCAACCCTTCGTCGGAATCGGCGAGCAGCGACGGCAACTCCTGGCGCAGATAATCGAGCTCCACCCGGGTCTTGACGGCGTCGACTTCGAACCAGACGTCCTGCGGTGCAGCGTGCTTCAGCTTGACCGCGTCGTAGGCGTCGATCACCGCCAGCAGGTCTCCGACCAGCCGCTTGAGCGCACCGAGATTGGAGTTGACGTAGCCGATGGGATTGTTGATCTCGTGGGCGACGCCGGCTGCCAGCAGGCCAATGGACGCGAGCTTTTCAGATTGCAGAACCTGCTTTTCCATCCGCTTGCGCTCGGTGATGTCGAGCAGGGTTACCAGGTGACTGCCATCCAGGCCTGCCGAAAATGCCGAAACGGTCGCCAGCGCGATACGTCGGCTGCCATCCCTGGCCTGGATCTGAACTTCGATCGGTCGGAACGTACTTCCCGATTCTCGCGCCCTCGCCAATTCGACGCGCCAGCGCTTGACCACCTTCTGTCGATAGTCGGGATCCGGGTAGGCATGGGGCCACCAGTCTTCGATGGTGGGAAAGTCCTCCCGCAGGTAGCCAAATGCGTGGGTGAGCGCTGGATTGACGAACGTGATGCGCTGCTGATCGTCGACCAGGGCCATTGGCACCGGCGACGCCTCGATGATGGCGCGCGCCCTGGCTTCGCTGGCGGCCAATGCCGTCTGCGCCTGCTCGGCGCGTTGCTGCGCTTCCCGCGCATCTTCCAGCAAGTTCAGCGTGGCCAACTGGGACTGCAGCGTCGATTCGGTGGTTGCCCGCAGCAAATCCGATTGTGCCTGCAGCGAGCGCGACATGGACAGCAGGCGTTCGAAGGCGCCGACTCGCGCCAGCAGCTCTCGGTTCGTGATCGGGCCAGCGATATAACCATCGGCACCGGCTTCCAGCCCTTCGGCCTGGCTTTCGCTGTCGACACACGAGCTTGAGATCAGCACCACCAGTGCCCCGGCCAGAGCGGGTGCGCGCTTGATTCCACGGCAAAGCTCAAGGCCATCGATATCGGGCAAATCGCGGTCGAGCAGCAAGAGGTCGGGAGCACGCTCGCCGGCGACCGTCCAGACGTCTGCGCCAGTGGCGGCCGTGTCGACGCTGTAGCCGGCTTGTTGCAGCAGGCGGGCTGTGCTCCCGGCGACGTCGGTATCGTCGTCCACGACCAGTATGCGAAAGCTCCGGGTCACGAGACCGGTTCCATTCGAATGCCCTCCGCCTCAGCGGTGCGGCGCGCCGATATCGGTTGCTGGAGCTTCCTGGCTGCGGGCTGCAACGATTGCATCATGTGCGGGCGCCTTCGGTCGCAGCCATCGCCGTAACGATCTGGTGTCGCGGCGGGTCACCAAGTCGAGCACAGAGTTCATTGATTTCGCGCTTGAGCTCGATCATGCGCAACTCGCGGCCGACGGCAAGCGCGTTGAACCGGCTCAGGACCGTATGGCTGGCGCGCAGGGCCGCTTCCGCCAACAGTCTTTCCAGTTCTGCTGCGGCGCGCGGCGCCACCCTGGTCAGCAGCGCCTCGGCCCGGGTTCGATCGATCAATTGACGGCGCCCGATTGCGGCAATCAGTCCGATCGTAGTGCCGTCGTGCCCTTGCAGCGAGACACCGATGTAACTTTCGGCGCCAAGTTCATGCAGCGCGGAGTCGCGCGGGAACAATGTGCGCACGTTTGCCGGAAAGCAGCACACTTTCTGCCCCGGGACCTGGCTGCAGGGGGTATCGGCCAGAGCGTACTGAATGTTCTCTTCGAAGCGCCCATCGCGCCAGAGGGCGAGCGTGGTGGCCGTCAGCTCGTCGCCCTCAATCCGGTCGATGCAGATGTAGTCCATCTCGAGGTTGGTCGCCAGGAAGCGCGCCAGTGCCGGAAAGAATGCTTCGTCGTTCGCGTCGATTCCAGCCTGGGCAAGAAAGGCATCGGCTATCTCGGATTGTTTGCGTGCCGTGATGTCGCGCGACAGCACCACGAAGCGCAGAGGCTCGCCAGTTGCTGTCGCCTTGCGGGCGACGGAGAGTTCGAACCAGGTCTGGCCTCCCGGCAGCAGCATTTGAATCTGCCTGCCCGAGGAGGTGTGTTTCTCATGAGCCTCCTGCAGCGCCGCCAACACCGTCTCCGCAGCGTCTGCCGGCAGCACCTCGGTCACCCGTTTGCCCAGCATCTGCTCTGACGGCACGATCAGCAGATCTCGTCTCGGCGAATGGTAGTCGTAGTAGCGGCCATCCAGTCCCATCTCGAAAATCAGATCGGGACTGGCATCGAGAGTGGCCGTCAGGTTCCGATTGCTGATCAAGAGCTGATCTTCCGCGCGCTTGCGCGCACTGATGTCGATCATGGCTGCCACGAATCCGACCACCGCGCCGCTTGTTTCGAACTCCGGTGAATAGACCACGTGCAGCGTGCGCAGCATTCCCGATACATCCAGTCGGTCCAGGTCAAACTCGACCTTGTGCCCGGCCAGGGCGAGGGTGATTCGCGGGTCGGCCTCGGTGCAGGTCGAGTCCGCGACCAGTTCCTTCGCATGCCTGCCCAACAGGTCTGGCGGCTGCTGCCCGAACATCTGCGCATAAGCCAGATTCACGAACCGGTAGCGGCGCTGGTCGTCCAGGTGCGCAATCAGCACCGGCGCATGATCGGTCACGAAACGCAATTGCGCTTCACTCGCGCGAAGTGATGCAGTGGCTTGCTTGCGTTCAGTGACATCATGGAGAAAACACACGATCAGCGCGTTCTCCCCGTCGAGGCGTTGCGCGCTGACTTCGACGTCGTAAGTGCTGCCGTCCTTGCGCCGGTGCCGGGTGTCGAAGCGGTCGCTCCCGAGCTGCCGGATTCTCTGCAGATGCTCGGTGCACTCCGCTGCCGATTCCCGGGCTTCCAGGTCGATCACGCCCATCGTCAACAATTCGTCGACGCTGTAACCGCTCATTCGCGCGTAGGCGTGGTTGACTTCGACGATCCGTGCATTCGAATCCACCAGCCAATAACCGTCCAGAGCGGATTTCAGGATTGCTTCATGGCGCGTTGCGTTCGCGCGCAGAGCGGCCTCCGCCGATCGGTGCGCCCGTCGCGTCGCTGCCTCCTGCAACTCGCGTTGAACGGCGGGAGCGAGTCGGTGCAGGTGATCTTTGGTGAGATAGTCGTTTGCGCCAGCGCGCATTCCATCGACGGCAAGCTCTTCGCCCATCTGTCCGGACACCAGGATGAAAGGCAGATCGCGGTCGCGGGCTCTGACCAGGACCAGCGCATCCAGGCCGGAGAACCCAGGCATGCGGTAATCGGATATCACCACGTCCCACGCCTGGCGATCCAGCGCGGCGCTCAGCGTGGCAGCGCTATCGACACGCTCTGGGTACACCTCGAAGCCGCCGGAACGCAAGCGATGCAGCATCAGTTGGGCGTCGTCCTCCGAGTCCTCTACCAACAGGCAGTTGAGTTGCGGGTTCATGTCGCCCCCCGCGGCAGCGGCGGCGCCTCGTTCAGCAGCAGCCAGTAGAGGCCCAGCCGGCGCGCCGCTTCGACGAATTCGTCAAAGTCGACAGGCTTGCGCACGTAGCTGTTGGCGCCCAGCTTGTAGCTCATGACCATGTCTTGCTCCTCGTCGGAGGAGGTGAGGATCACTACCGGTTGCAGTGCCGTGCCCGGATTTGCGCGCAGGCTGCGAAGCACTTCCAGGCCGTCGAGCCGTGGCAGCTTGAGATCGAGAAGGACCACGGCCGGCTGCTGATGGGTATCGCGCCCGGCGTAGCGGCCGCGCGCGAACAAATAGTCGAGCGCCTCCACGCCGTCGCCGGCAACGACGATCTCGTTGCGGATGTTGCTGCGCTTGAAGGCGCGCAGCGTCAGCGCCACGTCGTCGGGGTTGTCTTCGACCAACAGGATGATCCGGCTCATTGGCCTGCTCCGGGGTATGCAAAGTTCTGGGCAACCGGGGCGCCGAGTTCGAAACCGAAAGTCGCCCCCTCGCCGATGGCACTCTTGGCCCAGACGTTGCCGCCGTGACGGCGGATGACACGCTGCACCGTCGCCAGGCCGATTCCGGTGCCGGGAAACTCGTCTTTGCTGTGCAGGCGCTGGAACGCGCCGAACAGCTTGTCTGCATAGGCGGGGTCGAATCCGACGCCATTGTCACTGACAAAGAAGTGCGTGTGCCCGTCCTCAGTGCTCGTTCCGAACTCGATTCGCGCCTGCGGGCATCGACTGGTGAATTTCCACGCGTTGCCTAGCAGATTGCCCAATGCTACTCGCAGCAGTGCCCTGTCTCCCTGAACCACGATGCCATCGGCGACCCGCAGGGCAACCTGCCGCTGGGGGTCCTGTTCGGCCAGTTCGGCCACGATTTCGCGGGCCATGGCGCTGAGGTCGACACGCTCATAGCGAAGCTCGCTGCGTGAGAGGCGCGAGAGCCGCAGCAGATCGTCGATCAGTTGGGCCATGTATTGTGCGGCTGCGCGAATGCGCTTGAGGGAGTCGCGTGCGTCCGCGTCGAGGCTGGCCTCGTGGTCTTCGAGCAGAATGCGACTGAATCCATCGATGCTGCGCAAGGGCGCGCGCAGGTCGTGGGATACCGAGTAGCTGAATGCCTCCAGTTCCTTGTTCTGAGCCGCCAGCGAGGCTTCGGACCGTCGCAATTGTTCGGTCAGTTGGTCGTTGGACTCAAGTTGCGTCCGGATGGTGTCGGCCATCGAATTCAGGGTAAGGGCCAGCACGCCGAATTCGTTCTGGGAGCCCGACGCGCTGCGCACATCGAGCTTGCCCTGGCCGAGCTGAGCGGCAACCGACGTCAACTCGCGCACCGGGCGGGAGATCTGCCGGTTCAGCAGCCAACCCACGAAGCTGGCAGCCAGCAGGACTGCCACGAACATGCTGATGACCGCAGCCTCCAGCGCGCCCTTGCGCCGTTCGGCCTCGGCGTAGATCTGTTCCGCCCTGGCTTGCGCGAGGTCCGCAATCACCTTGATGCGTTCGAGCACTTGCCGCGCCCTCGACACGCTTTCGGCGGCGAGTTGGGAGCGGACGGCGTTCGATCCCGGTTGCAACAGTTGTGCGCTGAGGGAACGCGAGCGGTCCAGTTCTGCATCCAGCGCGAGAATGTTGATCGAGGGGCGAGGTTCGGCAAGTTGCAGAATTTGCATCGCGCCTGCAACCGCGGAATCGATTTGCTCGATCTCGTGCGCCAGCCGGGAAACGTCATCGCCGACGACGCTCGCCAGTTCCTTCTGTATGGCGTGCGATCGCCACGCCAGGACCTTGAGATCGCCGGTTGCGCGAATGACGACCAGCGGTTGCTCGTACAGTTGTGTGGTCTGGGACCACAGCACATTGCTCTGCAGATGCACCAGATAGCCCAGGGCGATGACGGCGAGCACGATGCAGCCCAGACCCACTCTGAGCTGCGTCGCTACCGATACGTCGGCCAGTCGCCACGGCCACCGACCCGGACCCGCGATCGAAATCACCGCCGTCGCGAACAGTGCGCTGCCGAGCAGCACGAATGCGATCGCCGTCGGGAGGGCCATGGGCAGCGTCGCGCTGTCGTAGAAAAGAGGAGCACCCAGGGCGTAACTGAACGCGATGAGCAGCGCGGCAGCAGCAACCAGGACGCCCGATGCGATCGCCAACTGCAACCAGTGCCGGGTGTTTGCCCTGGCGCGACGGCGCGTCAACAACCCTGCCAGGGCCACCCCGGACAGCACGAACAATGCGCCGGTGACCGGAGACATCAGAGTCAAGGGATCGGCGTAAAAGTCGGCTGTTCCGGCGGCCTGGAACTCGGCTCGACGGTCCAGTTCCTGATCGAAACCACGCATCCAGACGACGAATCCACAGCCGGCGACGATGAGCGCGCCGATGGCCGAGAGAAACCGCGGAATCATCCTGCCGACTGGCCACATCGCCACCAGCAGCGCCGCCGACAAGACCATGAAGCTGATCGATGTGATCGGCGCCATGGGAACTTTACCGACCCCCAGGCTCGCCAGCTCCGGGCGTTCAACGATGCGACCCACCAGCGCCGCCATGGCAATGAGCAGTACACACGACACCAGCATCTGCGCGGCGCGCCGCGCCCAGATCCGGTCGTCAAGGTGTGCCGCGCCGTCCATCTCCGCACCCAATCCCGTGCCGATGCGCATTACACCGACTCTGAGGACGATAGGTCGCAGACTATTGCGCGGACTTGTCCCCGATCAAGCCAACGGCACTCGCGAGTCGCACGCGCTGGAGAATTGACAATCGTCGCCGAAGTCCAGCTATCCCCGTACCGGTTGCCGCACCGCCGGTGTGTTGCGAGTGCGTGAGTCCCTAGACTCCTGGCGTGAGAAAAATCTCGATCAAGCCGCCGCGGGATTTCGGACAACTGCATGCGGCGGCCGAACAATCGCTTCGTGCGTTGGTCGATGAGGTCCAAAAGGCATGCTGGACGCAGCCAGCAGACATCAAGACACAGTTCGGTAACGCCAGCATCCTCAAGAGCCGGCGCGTGGTATTCAACGTCAATGCGCGCCGCGACAATCGACAACCGACTCTCCCCCGCTCGTTGTAGTCTTGCCGGCTCGTTTTCGATCGGCTGTCCAGCCATGCAGACCACTTACGACCCGCGCAGCGCAGAAGCGTCGGCGCAAGCTTTCTGGGAACGCACACGCGCTTTCGAAGTCGTCGAAGACCCGAATCGCGAGAAGTTCTATTGCCTGTGCATGCTGCCGTACCCGTCCGGCGCTTTGCACATGGGCCATGTGCGCAACTACACGATCGGCGACGTGGTGAGTCGCTATCAGCGCATGCGGGGCAAGAACGTGCTGCAGCCGATGGGTTGGGATGCCTTCGGCCTGCCTGCGGAAAACGCGGCGATCGCGCGCCAGGTGCCGCCGGCGCAGTGGACCTACGCCAACATCGACAACATGAAGCGCCAGTTGAAGGCGCTCGGTTTCGCCTACGACTGGTCGCGCGAAGTCACCACCTGCAAGCCCGAGTACTACCAGCACGAGCAACGCTTCTTCACCGAACTGTTCGAGAAGGGCCTGGTCTATCGCAAGAACTCGGTGGTCAACTGGGATCCGATCGACCAGACCGTGCTCGCCAACGAGCAGGTGGTCGATGGCAAGGGCTGGCGTTCCGGCGCGGTGGTCGAACGCCGCGAGATTCCGCAGTGGTTCTTCCGCATCACCGATTACGCCGACGAACTGCTCGGCAATCTCGATGAGCTGAGCGGCTGGCCGGATTCGGTCAAGACCATGCAGCGCAACTGGATCGGCCGCTCCGAGGGCCTCGAGATCCACTTTGCCGTGGACGGCGAGAGCGAACCCCTGACCGTCTACACCACACGTCCGGACACGTTGATGGGCGTGACCTTCGTGTCGGTGGCCGCCGAACACCCGCTGGCGCGCAAGGCCGCCGCCGGCAATCCGGAACTGGCCGCGTTCATCGAAGAATGCCGTCATGCCGCCGTCGCCGAGGCGGCGATGGAGACGATGGACAAGAAGGGCATCCCGCTCGGCATCGACGCGATCCACCCGATCAGCGGCGAACGCGTGCCGATCTGGGCAGCGAACTTCGTGCTGATGGGCTATGGCACCGGCGCGGTGATGGCCGTGCCCGGTCACGATCAGCGTGATTGGGAATTCGCGACGCGTTATGGGCTGCCGATCGTGCAGGTGATTGCGCCTGAAAGCGGGGCAGGGGGCAGGGGGCTGGGGGCAGAGGAAGAGCCGGTTGAGCTGAGCCGTGGTGCGTACACGGAGAAAGGCATCTGCATCAACTCTGGTCCTGAGCTCGACGGCAAGACCTACAAGGAGGCTTTCGAGGCTCTGAACCTGCTGCTCGCGGCCGCAGGCCGCGGGCAGAAACGCGTGAACTTTCGTTTGCGCGACTGGGGTGTGTCGCGGCAGCGTTTCTGGGGCTGCCCGATTCCGATGATCTACCGCGACAATGGAGAGGCCGTTCCGGTGCCGCCGGAGCTGTTGCCGGTGGTGCTGCCGGAAGATGTGTTGTTCTCCGGCGTGGCCTCGCCGATCAAGTCGATGCCGTCGTTCATCGACACCACCGACCCGGTCAGCGGCGCTCCGGCAAAGCGCGAGACCGACACCTTCGACACCTTCGTCGAATCGTCCTGGTACTACGCGCGCTATACCTCGCCGAACGCACCGACGATGCTCGACGAACGTGCCAACTACTGGTTGCCGATCGATCTCTACATCGGTGGCATCGAACACGCCGTGATGCACCTGCTCTACTTCCGCTTCTGGCACAAGGCGATGCGCGATTGCGGTTACGTGACCAGCGACGAGCCGGCGATCAACCTGCTGTGCCAGGGCATGGTGGTGGCGGAGACCTTTTACCGCGAAGTGGACGGCAAAAAGACCTGGTACAACCCGGCCGAGGTGGTGATCTCGCGCGACAGCCACGGCCGCATGACCGGGGCAACGCTGGTGGCGGATGGTCAGCCGGTGACCATCGGTGCCATCGAAAAGATGAGCAAGAGCAAGAACAACGGCGTCGATCCGCAGGCGCTGATCGACGAATATGGTGCCGATACCGTGCGCCTGTTTTCGATGTTTGCGTCGCCGCCGGACCAGCAGCTCGAATGGAGCCAGTCGGGCGTCGAGGGCATGGCGCGCTTCCTCAAGCGCATCTGGCGCATGGTCGGCGAGCATATCGAGACCTATGCTGCTTCGGGCAAGCCCGGCAAGGTCGATCTCGCCAGACTCACCACCGCCGACAAGGCACTGCGCACCAAGCTGCACGAGACCATCGACGGCGTGAATCGCGACATCGGCACGCGCTACACCTTCAACACCGCGATCGCCAAGGTGATGGAGCTCAGCAACGCGATCAGCAAGTTCGAAGCAACGGGACCATGCTCGCGCGCGGTATTGCAGGAAGCCTGGGAGGCGATCGTGCTGCTGCTCAATCCGATCACGCCGCACACCAGCCATGCGCTGTGGCAGTTGCTCGGCCACCCGGAGGAACTGCTGGAGAACCAGCGCTTCCCGAGTGCCGACCCGGCAGCACTGGTGAAGGACCTGATCACCGTGGTGGTGCAGGTCAACGGCAAGCTGCGTGGCAAGCTCGAAGTGCCGCCGGGCAGTGGCGAAGACCTGCTGCGGCCATTGGCGCTGGGCCATGCCGACGTCGCGCGCTTTACCGACGGCAAGAATCTGCGCAAGTTCATCGTCGTGCCGGATAAACTCGTCAACATCGTCGTTTCCGATTGAATCAGGAGTTATCGGTCATGCTTGGACTGCGGAGGATTCGAACTGTACTTCTGGGCGCTGCGTTGCTGGCGACGGCTGCATGCGGATATACCTTGCGCGAATCGACGCCATTGCCGAATGTGCTCGGCAGTCTGGCCATCGACGCCATCGACTACGATTCGCCGCTGGTGACCGATCTGCAGAATGAGCTCAAGGCTGCCGGAGCGACGCTGAAGCCGCTCAACAGCGTTGGCGCGAGCACCCTCAAGATCCAGTCGGAAACGGCAGAGCGCAATGTGATCAGCCTCGACGACCGCGCCAAGGTTGGCGAGTACGAGCTGAACTACCGGGTGGTGTACGCCGTCGATGCAAGCGATGGCAAAGCCTTGTTGCACGACACCACCATCGCACTCTCGCGCGTCTACAGTTTCGACGAACAGCAGGCGATCGGCGCCAGCCAGGAAGAAGAGATCATCCGCGCCGAACTGCGCCGCGAAACCGTGCGCATGATCATGGAGCGTCTGCGACGCGTCCAGGACCCCAACCGGGCTTCGGAAACCCGCCAGAGCGCGACAGCAAAGTAGGGCGCTTTACTGTGGGAGCGGGTTTATCCCGCGAGCTTCCTGCCATAAGCAGCGCAAGGCTCGCGGGATAAACCCGCTCCCACAAATGCCGGTTGCCTGGATAAAAGCAGGGCACGAGGCATGGGGCACGGGAGAAGCAGGTCGCGCCGATGCTTTGGATCTTGTGGGTCCAGACTTGTCTGGACGCTTTCCCGACCGGGGAAGCCAACAGCGTCCAGACAAGTCTGGATCCGCAAAGGCCGGGCTTCCGCCTGCCCGGTCAGCGCACACACGCCTCAATCCGGCAAGCGCCGCCGGATATCCTCCGCTGCATCCCATTGGGCGAACAACACCTCGACCAGCGCCGGATCGAACTTGCGGCCGCTCTGGCCGCGTATGAAGGCCTGCACTTCCTCGACTGCCCACGCGTGCTTGTAACAGCGATTGCTGCCGAGTGCGTCGTAGACGTCGGCGAGCGCGACGATGCGTCCCGGCAAGCCGATCTCGGCGCCCTTGAGCGCCCGCGGATACCCGCTTCCATCCCAGTTCTCGTGATGCTCGCGCGCGATCTGCGATGCCAGTTGCATCAATGGTCGCCTGGAGGTCGCCAGCATCTGCGCGCCGAGTTCGGCATGCGTGCGCATGATGACGCCTTCCTCGGCGGTGTGGGCTCCGGGCTTGTTGAGGATGGCGTCGGGGATGCCGATCTTGCCGATGTCGTGCAATGGCGCGGCGAAGCGCAACATGCCGGCTTCCTGTTCGTCCATGCCGGCGGCACGCCCGAGCAGTTCGGCGATCAGTCCGACCCGGCGCACATGGTTGGCGGTTTCGCGCGAGCGAGTTTCCGCAGCGCCGGCGAGCAGGTAGACCATTTCCAGCTGGCTTTCGAACAGCTCCTTGTTCAGGTGCAGGTTTTCGAAAGCGATCGAAACGTTGGTGCAGAACAGTTGCACCAGACGGTAATCGACATCGCGCAGGCGCGGTGTTTCGCCGACGTAAAGCAGGCTCTCGGTCGAGTGGCTGTCGGTGAAGTGCAGCACATAGTGGTCTTCGGCGAACAGATTTTCCTTGCGTTCGTAGGCGCGATGCACGGAATCCAGCAGGCGTTTGGGCAACACCGTGTCGACCGTGGTGTTGACGAAACGTGAATAGTCGCCGGTGGCGGCGGCCACGACCAGTTGTTCGCCGGCGACCGGCGCCTGATCCAGTGGTTTGCAGTACAGCGCACCACGTTCCAGGCCAACCACGTTGCCCAGCTGGCCGAGCACCGCCGAGGCGAACTCGTGCGACTTCTGGTGCGAGAAGATGTGCGCGGAGGCGGCGATCACGCGCTCCAGGCCAAGCCGGTTGCGCTCGATCAGCATGACGTCGCGATAGGCGCGCAGCGTGGCGTACATCATCGTGCGCAGTTTCTGCGCGGTGAGCTCGGTCTTGTCCTTGTAGTCGTTGATGTCGTAGTTGGTGATCACCTCGTGTTCCGGCGCCTGTCCGGGCTGGCCGGTGCGCAGCACGATGCGCACGAAGTGGTTGTCGAGCTCGCCGCGGACGAACTTCACCAGGTCCAGGCCAGCCTGGTCCGACTCCATCACCACATCGAGCAACATCACGCCGATGTCGGATTGCGAGCGCAGCACCGCGCGCGCCTCGGCGCCGGAGTAGGCGTGGTGGAACTGCAACGGGCGGTCTTCGAAGCGGAAGGTGCCGAGTACCAGACGCGTGACCTCGTGCACTGCCGGCTCGTCGTCGACGATCAGCACATGCCACGGTTCAGCGGCGACCGGCTCGGTCGCAAATTCGAAGAGCTCCTCACCCTGCGCCATCGCCGCCCTCCGCCTGGACTCGATCACCCGAAATTACGCGCCCAGGCGCGTCATGTAAACGTGTTCGGCGAGAAGTTGACGATCTGCGCACGCAGACACGGTCAGGTCAGTGTTTGCCGGCGTAGAGTTCGCGACCGATCAACATGCGACGGATCTCCTGGGTGCCGGCACCGATCTCGTACAACTTTGCATCGCGCAGCAAGCGGCCAGTCGGATAGTCGTTGATGTAACCGTTGCCGCCGAGAGACTGGATCGCTTCGAGGGTCACCTCGACGGCCGATTTCGAAGCGTACAGCAGGCAACTGGCCGGATCCACTCGCGAACGCAGGCCGCGATCGTAGTCCTCGGCGACGCGGTAGGCGAAAGCGCGCGACGACTGCAGCGCGGTGTACATGTCGGCAATCTTCGCCTGCATGATGCCGAAAGCGCCGATCGGCTGGTCGAATTGCTTGCGCTCGCGCACGTAGGCCAGGGTCAACTCGCACGCCGTCTGCATCAGTCCGAGCGGACCGCCGCTCAACACCAGTCGCTCGGTGTTGAGGCCGCTCATCAGCACCTTGACGCCCTGGTCGACTTCGCCCAGCAGGTTCTCTTCCGGGATCTCGCAATCGTCGAAGACCAGTTCGCAAGTGCTCGAGCCGCGCATGCCCAGCTTGTCGAGCTTGGCGGACGTGCGGAATCCAGGCATGCCTCTTTCGACGATGAACGCAGTCATGCAGCGCGAACCGCGCTCCTTCGGCGCCGTGCGCATGTATACCACCAGCACGTCGGCATCCGGGCCGTTGGTGATCCACATCTTGGAGCCGTTGGCGATCCAGCGATCGCCGTGCTTCACCGCGCGGCAGTTCATCGAACCGACCACATCCGAGCCGGCGCCGTGCTCGCTCATCGCCAGCGCGCCGACCCACTCGCCGCTGCACAACCGCGGCAGATATTTCGCCTTCTGCGCCGCGTTCGCGTTGTTGTAGAGGTTCTGCACGCACAGGTTGGAGTGCGCGCCGTACGACAGACCGACCGATCCCGACGCGCGCGAGATTTCTTCCATCGCCACCAGGTGCGCGAGGTAGCCCAGCCCGCTGCCGCCATGATCATGGTCGACGGTGATGCCGAGCAGTCCGAGTTCGCCGAGCTTGGGCCAAAGATCGCGCGGAAAACAGTTGCTGCGATCGATTTCCTCCGCGCGCGGGGCAATCTCCGCATCGGCAAATCGGCGCACCGTATCGCGCAGCAGGTCGAGTTCTTCGCCGAGGGAGAATGGGGTCATTGCGGGCTCCGGGTGGTCGCGCGTGTGGCCGTAGATTAGCGGCTTCGATGGACTACAGTGCTGTCGATCCTTGCATTGCGCTTCCTTGCGCGTCGAACCGGGCGGCAGCTCCGTTGAGTGTTTTTTGTCCGCAAAGGACGCAAAGGACGCAAAGGAGAGCGAAGCGGGCAAAGAAGCTGATGCAAACCCACCAGATTGCAGCCCAGCCATCAAGTTCGTGGCCTTCTTTGCGTCCTTTGCGTCCTTTGCGGATAAATTCATCTTTTCAGTGAATTCATCTTTTCAGTGAATTGCGATGTGTTCGGGCAGCGCCGACTCTTCTCGCACTCCGTCCCTCAGCCCTTCGACCTTCCCTTGAACATCGGCCGGGTGCTGCCCATGTACGGCAGCTTGACTTTGCCGATGGTGTTGATGCGCTCTTCGGCCATGCGGTCGGCGGCTTTCCAGGTGGGGATGCCGTCGCGTTTGGCGATCTTGAAGATGGTGCCGACGTTGTAGTAGATCGAGCGCAGCATGCGCATGGCGCGTTCGCGGTCGTAGCCGTCGAGTTCGATCGAGACGTTCATCAGGCCGCCGGCGTTGACCGCGTAGTCGGGCGCGTAGAGGATGCCGCGACGCTCCAGTTCGTCGCCGCAGTCGTCGGTGGCCAACTGGTTGTTGGCGGCGCCGCAGACGATCTTGAACTTGAAGCGGTTCATGGTCTTTTCGTTGACCGTGCCGCCCAGTGCGCACGGGCTGTAGACATCGGCGTCGACATCGTAGATCTCATCCAGCGCCACCGCTTCGCAGCCGAGTTCTTCGACGCAGCGCTGCACCGCGGCGCGGTTGATGTCGGTGACGAACACCTTGGCTTTCTCGGCGCGCAACAGCTTGGCGAGTTCGTAGCCAACGTGGCCGACGCCCTGCACGGCGTAGCTGTATTTGCCGATGTCCTCGTTGCCGAAGCGCACGTTGAGGCTGGCCATGATGCCGTGCATGGTGCCCGCAGCCGTGAACGGCGAGGGATCGCCGGAACCACCGTGCACCTGGTGCACGCCGGACACATAATCGGTTTCCTTGAACACGTACTCCATGTCGTTGACGTCGATGCCGACATCCTCGGCGGTGATGTAACGACCGCCCAGCGAGTTGACGAAGCGGCCGAAGGCACGGAACAGCCCCTCGGATTTGTCGCGGGACGGATCGCCGATGATCACGCCCTTGCCGCCGCCCAGGTTCAAGCCCGCCACTGCGGCCTTGAAGGTCATGCCGCGCGACAATCGCAGCACATCGTTCAGCGCTTCCTGTTCCGACTTGTAGGGCCACATGCGCAGGCCACCGAGCGCGGGGCCGAGCGTGGTGTTGTGCACGGCGATGATGGCTTTCAGGCCAACATCCTTGTTGTGGCAAAACACGACTTGCTCGTGGCCCAAAGCGCCAATCGACTCGAACACCATGATCTGGAATCTCTCAGATGAATTCAGGGGCGGTGCGCGGAGCGCACCGGCGAGGCGAGTGTGCCGTCCCACGACCCTGCCGGATGGCGGGACGCCACACTGGAGGGGCAGCGCACAGAATCCTCGAAGATCCTGGTGACGCCAGTGTTGCAGATGTCGGCAACCGCCCTCCCGGGGTGCCGGCGGCGCGGATCATACCGCTATGTACAATTCGTCCCAAGGCACTCCGGCTTGCGCCGCAGTTGCGGTTCAGCTCAGCGGCAACGCGGTCGACGGCCGGCGGCGCGGGCCGCGTCGAACGCCGGCATCGCCGCTTCGATCGATGCTTCGAGCGGCTCCAGGCGGCGTTGCGGATCGGGGTGCAGGTCGAGCCAGGCGAGTTGCTGCGGATGTTCGTCGAGCGTGCGCCACATCCTCGGCATTGCATCCGGCGGGTAGCCGGCGCGCGCGAGCAGCGAAATTCCCGTGTCGTCGGCGACGGCTTCCTGCGGGCGCGAATGCGGTCGCAACAGACCAACCTGTGCGCCGAGGCCCAGCAACGCGTAGACCTTTCGCGACGACGGTGGTCCGTTTTCGCCGCGAAAGGTCTGCACCGCCGCGACCGCGGCCTCTGCCGTGAATTCAGCGGCGACGCGATGCGCCGGATGCTGGTTGCCCAGGTGACCGAGTTCATGGGCAATCAGCGCGGCCAGTTCTTCCTCGTTGCCGATCACGTCGAGCATCTCGCGATGGACACCGATCTTGCCGCCCGGCAAGGCGAATGCGCTGGCGCCGCTGTCCTCGAACACCAGGATTTCCCAACGCTGGTCGCGTTCGTCCGTCGGCAACTCGGCGATCAGTTTCTCGGCAACGCAGCGCACGAAACTCTGCGAGTCGTAGTCGGCGCTGATGCGACCCTTCAGTTTCAACTGGTCGAAGGCGGTCGCACCGAGGGCAGCCATGTCACCGGGGCCGATCAGGCTGTCCGCGGTGCGCTTGCCAGAACCGGTGGTGCAGGCTGCCAGCACGGCGCACATCAACAAGGGCAGCATCAGGGCGCGGGTCATCGTTGCATTCCGGTGGTCTTCGGCGCGAGCCGCAGTCTACAAAGATGCCGACTACAGGCAAGTAACGTGCGTGCATGTCCTGATCGTCTGGCGTTTCGCGTTCCTGTCCATCACACAACCGGAGAACGCTCATGTGGATTGTCAGTTTGCTGATGTTGATTGCCCTCGGTCTGCTCGGCATCGCGTCGTGGCTGCGCCAGCGTGCACCGCAGGCGTCAGGGCCGCTCGCCCAGTTGGAGTCGATCGGCGGTTGGGTCGGCTTGGTTGGTCTGGTTTGGGGTCTGTGGTCGCTGTTGCTGTGGATCAGCGCCATCGGGGTGCTCGCATCGGCGCCGCTGATGATGATCGTTGGACTTGCCTCGGTCCTGGCGATGCTTGCACTGTCGCTGATCCTGGCGATGCCGATGGTCAAGCAACTCGCCGGCAGCAATGATTTCACCAACAAGCTGGAGCAGACCGCAGCCAAGTGCGGCCCGTTCAAGGTGATTCTCGGTGCCGTGTGCCTGGCGCTCGCGATCTGGACGTTGGTGGTGACGGTGATTTGACGGTTGGAAAAAGGGAAAGGGGAAACGGAAAAAGGAAGAGCCCGCGAAATGCGGGCTCTTCTGCAACGCACGGTGTCTTTTGCCGATACCGACAACCGACACCCACAACCACCTCATTGGCATCGAACCTCAGCAGCAGGGCCCACCCAGTAAAGTTCGCCCTGAGTTTGTCGAAGGGCGAGTCTCGCGAGGGCGCCCTTCGACAGGCTCAGGGCGAACGGGACAGCTTGCTCAACCCAACCCGGCTGAGGTTCGACGCGAATCAGGCACCGTCATCCCTTACACCCGCTCGATGATCCCGGCGAAACCCATGCCGGTGCCGATGCACATGGTCACCATGCCGTACTTCTTCTGCGTGCGCTTCAAGCCGTGCACGATGGTCGCGGTGCGGATCGCGCCGGTAGCGCCCAGCGGGTGGCCGAGTGCAATGGCGCCGCCCAGCGGGTTGACCTTGCTCGGGTCGAGGCCGGAATCGCGCATCACCGCCAGCGCCTGCGCGGCGAAGGCTTCATTCAGTTCGATCCACTCGATGTCCTGGAGGTTGATGCCGGTCTGCCGGCAGACCTTGGGAATCGCGTCCTTCGGGCCGATGCCCATGACTTCCGGGCGCACGCCGGCGACCGAATAACCGACCCAGCGCGCCAGCGGCGTCAGGCCGAATTCCTTGATCGCACGCTCGCTGGCCAGCAGCACCGCGCCAGCGCCATCGCTCATCTGCGAGGAGTTGCCGGCGGTGACGCTGCCGCCCTGCTTGAACACGGCGCGCAGCTTGGCCAGCGCCTCAGCGGTGGTGTCCTTGCGCGGGCCTTCGTCGGTTCCGACCAGCCGAGTGTCGTTCTTGAATCCGCGCGACGCCAGGTCGGGGTAGTGATCGTCGAGCTGGAACGGCAGGATCTCGTCCTTGAAATGCCCGGCCTCGATCGCCGCCATCGCCTTCTGATGCGAGGCATAGGCGAACTGATCCTGATCCTCGCGCGAGACGTTCCACTCGCTGGCGACGTTTTCGGCGGTAATGCCCATGCCGTAGGCGATGGCAATGTTCTCGTCCTTGAAGAACGCCGGGTTGAACGCCGGTCGGTTACCCATCATCGGCACCATCGACATGCTTTCGGTGCCGCCGGCCAGCATCAGGTCGGACTCGCCTAGGCGGATGCGATCGGCGGCGAGCGCCACCGCCTGGGAACCGGACGAGCAGAAGCGGTTGATGGTCATTGCCGACACCGTATTCGGCAGGCCGGCCATGAGCACGCCGATGCGCGCGACATTCATGCCTTGTTCGCCCTCCGGCATCGCGCAGCCGATGATGGCGTCGTCGATGCGGCTGACGTCGATCCCCGGCGCCGCAGCCACCGCACCGCGCAACACATGCGCCAGCAGGTCGTCGGGACGGGTGTTGCGGAACATGCCTTTGGGTGCCTTGCCCACCGGCGAACGCACGGCGGACACGATGTAGGCGTCTTGGATTTGGCGGGGCATTGGTCTTGTCTCCGTTGGCGAGGTCGCGGCGGTTCGGGCGCCGCGCCTTGTTGGTTCGATGATCGCGCGTCGACCCGGAAAATGGCCGCTCGCTGCGCTCGCTCAAATGGGAAATGGAAAAGGGTAGGAGCCAAGGCCACGAATTCGCGACAAGCCGCTTTCCCTTTTTCCTTTTTCCCTTTTCCCTTTTTCTGCCCTTTTCCTAGTTCCGAAGAGGCTTCCCGTTCTGCATCGTGTACGCAATGCGCGCCTGGGTCTTCGGCATCTGTGCCAGGGCGACGAAGTGCTTGCGCTCGAGGTTGAGCAGCCACTCCTCGTCGACTTCGGAGCCGCGTTCGATGTCGCCGCCGCACATCACGGTGGCGATGCGCGTGGCGACTTCGGCGTCGTGCTCGGAGATGAAGCCGCCGGCCTGCATGTTGGTCAGCAGCGCGCGGATGGTGGCGATGCCGACGTCGCCGGCGACCTTGATCGCACGTGGCGGCAGCGGCGGGCGGTAGCCGGAATCCGCCAGTGCGCGGGCTTCGTTCTTGGCCACATACAGCAGCTCATCCTTGTTGCCGATGACGAGGTCGTTCGGGCGCGCCAGTTTCAGTTCCTTGGCTTCCAGCGCGCTGGTGGCGACCTTGGCCATCGCGATGGTTTCGAAGTAGGTCTGGATCTGGCCGAAGACATCGCCGCCGACCGCGTTCTGCCACGAGCGCAGCGCGATTTCCTTGAGGCCACCACCGGCCGGCAGCAGGCCGACGCCAGCTTCGACCAGGCCGATGTAGCTTTCCAATGCGAACACGGTACGCGCCGAGTGCATCTGGAACTCGCAACCACCGCCGAAGGCCATGCCGCGGACCGCCGAAACCACCGGAACCAGCGAATACTTGATGCGCTGGCTGGTTGCCTGGAAGGTGGCGACGATCTGCTCGAATTCATCCCACTTGCCGGCGGCCACCACCGGTAGCGCGTCCTTGAGGTCGGCGCCGGCCGAGAACGGCTCGCCGGTCTGCCAGATCACCAGCGCCTTGTAGCCCTTTTCGGCTTCGTCGATGGCGCGATTGACGCCGGCCAGCACGCTGGCGCCGATGGTGTTCATCTTGCTCTTGAACGACAGGATCGCGATGTCGTCGCCTTGGTGCCACATGCGCACGCCATCGGTCTCGAAGATCGTCGTGCCCTGGTCGAAGGACTCGGTGTAGATCGCATCAGGGAAGTACTGGCGTGCGTACACCGGCAACGACGAGCGCGGGCGCAAGCTGTTGCTGCTCGGGGCATAGGAGCCGCCGGCCGCGTGTACACCTTCGTCGCCGCGTGCCAGCACCCAGGCGGGCAACGGCGCGTCGCTCATGGTCTTGCCTGCGGCAATGTCTTCGGCGATCCAGTTGGCCACCTGCATCCAGCCGGCCTGCTGCCAGATCTCGAACGGACCCTGGTCCCAGCCATAGCCCCAGCGGATCGCGAAATCGACGTCGCGTGCGTTGTCGGCGATGTGCTCGAGCTGATAGGCGCAGTAATGGAAGGTGTCGCGGAAGCAGGCCCACATGAACTGCGCCTGCGGATCGCTGGAAGCGCGCAGCGCGGCGAGGCGTGCGCCCCAGCCCTTCTGGCGCAGCGCGCCTTCGGCATCGGCGCTGGCTTCGGCGGTCGCCGGCTTGTAGGTCTGGCTGGCGATGTCGAGAACCTCGATCACCTTGCCCTGCTTGCGGAAGAATCCGGCGCCGCTCTTGGCGCCCAACGCACCGGCCGCGATCAGGCCCTTGAGCCACTCCGGTGCCTTGAAGTACTTGTGCCAGGGATCGTCCGGCAGCGTGTCGTCCATGGTCTTGATGACGTGCGCCATGGTATCGAGGCCGACCACGTCGCTGGTGCGATAGGTGGCGCTCTTCGGACGCCCGATCAGCGGTCCGGTCAGCGCGTCGACGGCGTCGAAGCCGAGGCCGAACTTTTCGGTGTGGTACATGGTCGCGGCGATCGAGAACACGCCGATCCTGTTGCCGATGAAGTTCGGCGTGTCCTTGGCGCGCACCACGCGCTTGCCGAGCGTGCTGGTGACGTAGGACTCGAGATTGTCCATCGTCGCCGGATCGGTGGCTGCGGTCGGGATCAATTCCACCAGGTGCATGTAACGCGGCGGATTGAAGAAGTGGATGCCGCAGAAGCGCGGGCGCAACACCTCCGGCAGCGCGTCGGACAGTTTGGTGATCGACAGACCCGAGGTGTTGCTGGCAACCACCGCGCGCTCGTTCACATAAGGCGCGATCTTGTTGTACAGCGACAGCTTGATGTCCATGCGTTCGGCGACCGCTTCGATGATCAGATCGCAACCGCGCAGCAGTTCCAGGTGATCGTCGTAGTTGGCGCCAACGATCTCGGCCGCGACACCCTTGGTGCCGAGCGGCGACGGGCTGAGTTTGGCGAGGCCGGCGATGGCCTTGTCGACCAGTGCGTTGCGCGGGCCTTCCTTGGCAGGCAATTCGAACAGTACGGCGGGAACGCCGGAATTGACCAGGTGAGCGGCGATCTGCGCGCCCATCACGCCGGCGCCGAGCACGGCAGCCTTGCGGACGAGTAGCTTGTTCTCAGGCATGTGGACCTCGAAAGCTTGTGGACAACAGGGGGAATTCCGACGATAGCGCCGATGGCGGGCGGAAGTGTTCAGTCAGGCTGGATTCTGCCGCCAATCGGAGTCGCGGCGACTATACGCCCGCGTATGGAGGGCAGCAACGCAAAAGCAGGCGCAGCGAAGGCTGACGTTGGAGTGAATGCTCGACCGTGCTGCGTTGCCGCAGAAGCGCTCATTTCGGTAGACTCCACCACACATTCGCCGCACAAGTCCCCGATTTTGCGGGCCTTCCGTGCTAATCTTCCGCCGTTTTCAACCCGGACGTGCGGCGGAGCCTTTTCTGTTCGTCCACCTGACATGGAGTCGTCACCATGGCGCTAGAGCGCACGCTTTCCATCATCAAGCCCGATGCGGTCGCCAAGAACGTGATCGGGGAAATCTATTCGCGGTTCGAAAAGGCTGGTCTGAAGATCGTCGCGGCGCGCATGACGCAGTTGTCGCAGCGCGAGGCCGAAGGCTTCTATGCGGTCCATCGCGAGCGCGGGTTCTTCAACGATCTGGTCAAGTTCATGATTTCCGGCCCGGTGATGGTCACGGCGCTGGAAGGCGAGAACGCGATCGCCCGGCACCGTGAGCTGATGGGTGCGACCGATCCGAAAAAGGCGGCGCCGGGAACCATCCGCGCCGACTTCGCCGACTCGATCGATGCCAATGCCGTGCACGGTTCCGACGCGCCGGAGACGGCTGCGGTCGAGATCGCGTACTTCTTCGCGTCCAGCGACGTCAACTCGCGCTGATCGCCGCCGGATCAGGCAAGGGACCATGGTGGAAGCATCCACACAACCGATCAACCTGATGAATCTCGATCGTGCCGGACTTGAAGATTTCTTCGAGTCCATCGGCGAGAAGCGCTATCGCGCGCATCAGTTGATGAAGTGGATCTATCACCACGGCGTCACCGAGTTCTCGGCGATGACCGACGTCGGCAAGAAATTGCGCGACAAGCTGGAAGCCACGGCGCAGATCCGTGCGCCGAAAGTGCTGTTCCAGAAAGTCAGCACCGATGGCACGACCAAGTGGTTGATCGAACTCGACGGCGGCAACGCCGTCGAGACCGTCTACATTCCGGAGCCGACACGCGGCACTTTGTGCGTGTCGTCGCAGATCGGTTGTTCGCTGAACTGCACGTTCTGCTCGACCGCCACGCAAGGCTTCAACCGCAATCTGACCACCGCCGAGATCATCGGCCAGGTGTGGGTGGCGGCACAGGCACTGGGTCACGAGCGCAAGGAGAACCGGCGCCTGTCCAATGTCGTTATGATGGGCATGGGCGAGCCGCTGCTGAACTTCGATGCGGTGGTGCCGGCGATGAACCTGATGCGCGATGACCTCGGGTTCGGTCTGGCCAACAAGCGCGTCACCTTGAGCACCGCGGGACTGGTGCCGGGCATCGACAAGCTGTCCGAGGTCTGCGACGTCAGTCTCGCGGTCAGCCTGCACGCGCCGACCGACGCCTTGCGCGAGACGCTGGTGCCGCTCAACAAGAAATACCCGATCGCCGAGCTGATGGCGGCTTGCCAGCGCTACCTGGTGAACCGCCCGCGCGCATCGGTCACTTTCGAGTACACCCTGATGAAGGGCATCAATGATCAGCCCGAGCACGCCCGTGGACTGATCAAGCTGCTGCGCCGACTGCCCAGCAAGCTCAACCTGATTCCGTTCAATCCGTTCCCGGGTACCCGGTACGAGCGTTCCGACGAGGCCGCCATTCGCCGCTTCCAGACGCTGGTCATGGAAGCCGGATTGATCGCCACCGTACGGCGTACGCGCGGCGACGACATCGACGCCGCCTGCGGCCAGTTGGTCGGCAACGTGCTCGATCGTACCCGCCGCAGCGGCCAGATGAAGGTCCGGCCGGCGCTCGTCGCGGAGGCCCGCGCATGAATGTTCGTATCTGCATCTTGCTGCTTTGCGCCGGGCTGCTGTTGAGCGCCTGCGCCAGCGACGGCACCGGCGGCAGCTTCATGGGCCAAAGCTCGGAGAAAGCCAAACGTTCGGCTGAATTGCAGGTTCAGCTCGCACAGGAATACCTGAAACGCGGCAATCTCGAGATCGCGCGCGACAGACTCAAGCGCGCGCTGGAACTGGATCCGTATTCGGCCCAGGCGCATACGGTGTCGGGCTTCCTCAACGAATCGATCAAGGAATTCGTGCAGGCTGAGCTGCATTACAAGCGCGCCGTGGAACTGCGTCCCAAAGACGGCGACATGAGCAACAACTTCGCCAGTTTCCTGTGTCGCCAGGGTCGCTATGACGAAGCTGAAGCAATGTACCGGCGCGCCTTTTCGGATCCGTTCTACAAGACACCGGAAGTGGCGTTGACCAACGCCGGCATCTGCGCCAAGGACGGCGGCAAGCTGGAGCAATCCGAGGCTTACCTGCGCGAAGCCCTCGATCGCGCGCCGAGTTACGGCGCCGCGCTCCTGCCGATGGCGGGCGTGTTGTTCGCACGCGGCGACAATCTGCGCGCACGCGCTTTCATGCAACGCTACGAGGCGCAGAATCCGGCCAATCCGGAAGCACTCTACCTTGGGATGCAGATCGAGCAGGCGCTCGGCGACAAGCGCAGCGCCGAAGACTATCGACGACGATTGCTCAGCGGCTTTCCGCGCTCTGCGGAAGCGAAGGCACTGGAGCAACGAGAGTGATGCAGGAGCAGGACATGGATGCATCGACCGCGGGCAACGACCCGCAGGCACTGGATCTGGCTGAACTGGGGCAGCGGCTGCGTGCTGCGCGTATCGCGGCATCGTTGACGATGGATGACGTTGCGCAGCGATTGCACCTGCCGCTGGCGACTGTCACAGACCTGGAATCCGGACGCAGCGACCGCATCGGCACGCCGATCTACCTCAAGGGATTTCTGCGCAGCTACCTGAAGTTGCTGGCACTGCCGGAGGCTTGGGCCGATCTCGCGCTGGGGGCCTCGGATTCGGCGTCGATTCCGCCGATCCTGCCGGCCGCCGGCGCGGTCGCGCGCAGAGTGCCATGGATCGAACGATACAAATGGGCCGCCAGCTATGTGGTGGGAACTGCGCTGGCGTTGACTGCCGTTCATTGGCTGGTGAGCAACACGCCGCAGTTGGGATTCCCGGAAGCGTCGAGAACTGCCGAGCCGACAGCGAATGTCCCTCCCGTCGCGCCAGCCGCTGTCGCGAACGAAGCGCCGGTGGCGGTGGCCGACATTCCAGCGCCGGCGATCCTTGTACCCGCGCCGGGAGGGGAAGAATCGCTGGTCATGGCTTCGCTGAATCCGTTCAGGGTGCCCACTGATGCGCGGCCCGACGAGGCGGCCCGGGAGGCGACGCTGACGCTGACCTTCGATCAGGCCAGTTGGGTGGATGTGCGCGACGAGGCCGGCGGCAAGCTGGCTTTCCAGACGGTGGCTGCCGGCGAACGTCGCAGCTTCGCACTGGGCGCTCCGGTCTCGGTCCTGATCGGCAATGCGCGCGGCGTGCGCGCCGACGTTGCCGGAACTCCGGTGGTTATCGATACTTTCGTGCGCGGGAACATTGCCCGCTTTGCGGTCGCCAGGGACGAGCAGGGCTGGTCCGCGGTAACCATCGACAAAGACACCGCCAGTCGCGATGGCGGCTGACGAATACCGACTTCTTCCAGGATTGCGCAAATGGCCGACGACATCATCGATGCCCATGAGCAGAGCGAACAAGCTCGCCAGTGGCTGCAGAAGAATGGCAGTTCCATCATCATGGGAATCCTCATCGGCCTGGCGGTGCTGCTCGGCTGGCAGCGCTGGCAGCAGTCCGGCGTCAACCATCGTGCCGAGGCAATGGTGAAGTTCGACGATTTTCAGGCTGCGGTCGACAAGGACGACAAGGAACTTGCCGTCAAGCTGGTCGAGGATCTGCGCAAGAACTATGGCGATACGCCGCATGCCGCGCTCGGCGCGCTCGAGCTCGCCGAGATGCATCTGAAGGCCAGCGAGTTGCCGGAAGCGGAGTCGTCGCTGCGTTTTGCGGCGGAGAAGGGCGGTTCCGCGTCGATCCAATCGATCGCGTCGCTGCGACTGGCGCGGGTGCTGCTTGGACGGGGCGAGGCTCAGCGCGCGCTCGACGCACTGAAAGGCGTTGCCGCTGGCGCCTACGCAGGCGAACTCGAAGTGGTGCGTGGCGATGCCCTGCTGGCATTGGGACGGCCGGATGAGGCACGCAAGGCCTACGACGCCGCGCTCGCGGTAATCGACGTGGCTTCCACCCAACGGGCCTCGATCGAAGCCAGGCGCGACGATGTCGCTGCCGGTGGCGCACCTGTGTCGACTCCAGCGCCCGCCGCGGAAGCAGCGCCTGTGCCGACCCCAGCGCCGGTGGCACCGGCGGAGCAGGGCTGACATGCCGATGCGCAAATCGGTCCTGAGTTTGCTGTTGGGTTTGGTGCTGCTGGCCGGCTGTGCCGGCGACAGCGCCAAGAAAGAGAACATCGAGCCGCCGACGCCGTTGGTCGAGTTCACTCCGTCGGTCGTGGTCGAAAAACTCTGGTCCAGTTCGATCGGCGGCGGTGCTGGCGAGACCGGTGCCGGGCTGGTGCCGGCAGTCGCTGCCGGGCGCGCATTCTTCGCCGGCACCGATGGCGACATCATGGCGATCGAAGCCTCGAGCGGCAAACGCCTCTGGAGTCAGCAGGTCGAATCCTTCAGCGGCGGTCCGGGCGCCGGCGAATCGATCGTCGTCGCCGGGACGCTGAACGGTGCGGTGATCGCATTCGATGCCGAAAGCGGCGCCGAGATCTGGCGCAGCCGGGTGTCCTCGGAAGTCATCTCGCCGCCAGTGGTGTCCGGGCAGACCGTCATCGTGATTGCCAACGATGGCCGCACGCACGCCCTCAAGGCGAGCGATGGCAGCCAGATCTGGGCGGTCGATCGCGGTGTGCCGATGCTCAGTCTGCGCGGCAATGCGGCGCCGATCGTGAGCAACGGAGTGGTCGTCGTCGGCGCCGCCAACGGCACGGTGAGTGCGTTCTCGCTGGCTGAGGGTCGCCCGCTGTGGGAACAGCGCCTTGGCGTCGGCGAAGGCCGCACCGATCTCGAGCGCATGGTCGACGTCGACGGACGCATGGATGTACTGGCCGGCGATCTGTTTGCGGTCGGCTTCGGATCCGGCGCCCAGGCGATGACGCTGGACTCTGGTCGCATCCTGTGGGCGCGCGACATGTCGTCGGTCGCCGGTCTGGCGGCGGGCGAAGACGGCATATTCATCGCCGCCACCGATGGTGCCGTCTGGGCGGTGGATCGTCGCAGCGGCGGTGCCCTGTGGAAGAACGGCGACCTGCTTTACCGCATGTTGTCGGCGCCGGTACTGCTCGGCAGCCATGTCGTGGTGGGCGATCTCGAGGGTCAGTTGCACTGGTTGAAGCGCAGCGACGGCGAGGTCGCGGCGCGGACCAAGCTCGGTGGACTTGGATTCGGCAGCGGACTCGTGGTGGTCGACGAGGTGCTGTACGTCCAGAACAACGATGGCTCGATTGGCGCATTCCGTATTCGGCAGTGAATTGAAGTGGTTGTTGGTTCCTGGTTGCTGGTTGTCGGAAAGAGCGCACGCTCGCGACCGGTGATCGGTTAGGGCATTTCCCGCTGCAGTATGGCAGCGGGGCCTTGCGCTCGTGCCCTGACCAACAACCTACAACCCGCAACCAACACCCGCGTCCCTAGGCTCCGCACATGCTCCCCGTCGTTGCACTGGTCGGTCGCCCGAATGTCGGCAAGTCGACGCTCTACAACTCACTGACCCGAAGTCGGGACGCCATCGTCTCGAACCTGCCCGGCGTCACCCGCGATCGCCTGTTCGGAATCTGCCGGCGCGGCGAGCGGCCGTTCATGGTGGTCGATACCGCCGGGCTCACCGAGAACGAGGACGTGCTCGCCAAGGGCATGTCGGCGCAATCGTGGCAGGCAATCGGTGAATCCGACCTGGTTTGCCTGGTGGTCGATGCCCGCGATGGCCTGAATCCGGACGATACCGAAATCGCGTTGCGCATCCGCGCCGCGGGCAAGCGCTTGTTGTTGATCGTCAACAAGATCGACGGTCTGCAGGAATCCAACGCGTATGCCGAGTTTTCGCGACTGGGCATCGCCACCACATTGATGGTTTCGGCGGCGCACAATCAGGGTATCGCCGACCTTGTGGATCACCTGTTGTCTGAATTGCCGCCCGAGCCGGCCGAGCCGGAGTCGGATAGCGGCGCGATCAAGATCGCCATCCTCGGCCGGCCGAACGTGGGCAAGTCGACACTGGTCAACCGCTTGCTCGGCGAAGAGCGGGTACTGGCGATGGATTTGCCGGGCACCACGCGCGATGCCGTGCGCATACCGCTGGAACGCGACGGCAAGCGCTATCTGCTGATCGACACTGCCGGCATCCGGCGCAAGGCGCGCGTCGGCGAGGGTATCGAGAAGTTCAGTGTGATCAAGGCGCTGCAGGCGGCCGAAGAGGCACACGTGGTGGTGCTCATTCTCGACGCCCAGCAGGGATTCGCCGACCAGGATGCGCACCTGCTCGGCGAAATCGTGAACCTCGGGCGCGGCCTGGTGCTCGCGATCAACAAGTGGGACGGCTTGAGCGTGCGCGAACGCACCCAGGTCAACCAACGGTTGGACTGGGGCCTCGGATTCGTGAACTTCGCCAAGCGACTGCCGATTTCCGCCTTGCACGGATCGGGTCTCGGCGAGCTGATGAAGGCAGTGAACCAGGCGCACCGCGCAGCGACCCGGGAATTCTCGGCGTCGGATCTGACCAAAGCGATCAACGAGGCCTTCGAGAAGCATCAGCCGCCGCTGGTGCGCGGCCGCGTCGCCAAGATGCGTTACGCCCACCAGGGTGGGCGCAATCCACCGCGCGTGATCATCCACGGCAATCGGCTGGAGTCGCTGCCGGATTCCTACAAGCGCTTCCTCGAAAACCACCTGCGAACGCGCTTCAAGTTGATCGGTACACCGCTGGTACTGGAGTTCCGCGAGGGCAGCAATCCGTTTGCCGGCAAGAAGAACGTGCTGACCCCGCGCCAGGTCGAGAAACGCAAGCGCCTGATTCGCCACGTCAAACGCGGCTGAGGCCGCGTTTTCGAACTTCACCTTGGTTGAACGTCGGTGATCCCGCATGCATACCGCGCCAGATGTCGAAGCCGTGCTGCAGACCAGGGCCGTGCCGATGCGCATCAGCGTGGCCGAGGCGCGCGTCTGCATCGCGTCCGCACTGATCGCCACCCGTCCAACGGTTGAGCGTGTCGCGGTTGCCGCTGCGCATGGCCTGCGTCTGGCCGAAGACGTGCATATCGCGCACAGCCTGCCGCTGTTCGCCAACTCGGCGATGGATGGTTACGCCTGCCGCCATGGCAGTCTCGAAGGCGGCGGCGAGCCGCTCCTGCGGGTGGTCGGCGAGAGTCGCGCCGGGGAGCAGTTCCAGGGACGCATCGCGCGCGGCGAATGTGTGCGGATATCCACCGGCTCGCGATTGCCGGCCGACGCCGACACCGTGATCATCCAGGAGCACGTGGAGCGCGCAGGCGATCAGGTACGGGTATTGCGGATCCAGATCGCCGGCGCCAATGTGCGCCAGGCCGGCGAGGAGTGCGTCGCCGGGTCGAAATTGCTGGCGCGCTTCGATCTGCTCGATGCGCGTTCGCTGGCACTGGCGGCCAGCGCGGGACGAACCGAGCTGCGCGTCCTGGCGCGGCCGCGGGTGGCGATCGTCACCACCGGCGACGAACTGGCGCAGCCAGGGCAAGTGCTCGCGAGCGACCGGATCTACGACAGCAATGCTGCCCTGCTGCAGTCCCTGGTGTTCGAGGCCGGTGGTCATCCGCTGCCGCCGGTTTGGGTGACCGACGATCCGCAGGCGCTTGCGGAGGCTCTGCGTCGCGCCGCCGCCGCGGCCGATCTGGTGCTGACCACGGGTGGCGCCTCGGTGGGCGACCACGACCATCTGCCGCGACTGCTGCTCGAGCAGGGCAGCGTGCATTTCTGGAAGGTACGCATGAAGCCGGGCATGCCGGCCTTGTTTGGCGAGTTGTACGGCACGCCGCTGTTGGCGTTGCCGGGCAATCCAGTATCGGTGTACGCGACCTTCCGGATCCTGGCGCGGGTGGCGCTGGACGCGCTGCAGGGCATCGCACCGGCGGATCCGCCGCGCTGGCGCGCGCGCCTGGAAGTGCCGCTGCGCAAGTCGCACGGCCGCGCCGAATATCTGCGAGCGCTTCATTGCATCGACGCCCACGGTCAGCTCTGGGTGCGGCCGTTGCAGGGCCAGGAGTCGTTTCGACTGGTCAGCCTGCGCCAGGCCAGTGCGCTGTTGGTCCTGCCGGAAGGCGAGATCGACCTCGCCGCTGGTGCAGTCGTCGATATCGAGCCGCTGTCGCTGGCTGCCACGGAGAGCTGGAAATGAGTTTGCGCGAGGACTGGATCGAGCGCTTGCGTGAGGCGACGCCACACGTGGACGTGCGCGAGGCGCGGCGGCGTCAGCAACAGGGCGCGCTGATCGTCGATGTCCGCGAAAGGATCGAATGGGCCGAGGGTAGTCCGCCCGAGGCCGTGCAAATCGCGCGCAGCCAGCTCGAGTTTGAAGTCGAACGCGGTCTGCCCGACCGCAGTCGCAATCTGCTGCTGTTGTGCGCTGCCGGCAGCCGCGCGCTGCTTTGCGCGGAGACTCTTTCGCGCCTGGGTTATCCGAATGTGGCGGTGATCGACGGCGGCATGCGTGCGTGGAAGGCCGCGCAGCTTCCGGTGCTGGTGCCGGAAACCCTGGATGCCGCCTGGCAGCGACGTTACGCGCGCCAGATAGTTCTGCCTGAAGTTGGCGTCGAGGGTCAGCAGCGCCTGGCACGTGCGCGCGTGCTGGTTGTCGGCGCCGGTGGTCTGGGCTCGCCGGTCGCCTTGTATCTGGCTGCGGCCGGCGTCGGTACGCTGCGTATCGTCGATGACGATCGAGTCGACGAGAGCAACCTTCAGCGCCAGGTGCTGCACACGACGGCGCGAGTTGGTCGCGCGAAAACGCAGTCGGCGGTGGAAACGCTGAATGCGCTGAATCCGGCGCTCAAGGTCGAAGCCATCGAGCAGCGCGTGAACAGCGCCAATGTCGATGCGCTGGTCGCGGACTGTTCGGTGTGGGTGGATGGGTCCGACAATCTGCCGACGCGTTATTTGTTGAGCGATGCCGCGGTGAAGCACGGCAAGGCGCTGGTCTATGGCGCCGTCGAGCGCTTCAGCGGACAGGTCGCCGTATTCCATCCGCAGTTTCGGCGTGGCATCGCGCCGTGTTATCGCTGCCTGTTTCCAGAACCGCCGCCGCCGGAACAGGCGCCGAATTGTGCCGAGGTCGGCGTTGTCGGTGTCGTTCCCGGCGTCGTCGGCCTGTTGCAGGCCAACGAAGCGATCAAGCTGCTGCTGGGAATTGGTCAGCCTTTGATCGGTCGGTTGCTGATGTTCGACGCCCTGGGCGCTCATTTCCGCGAATTGAGCTTGCCGGCCGATCCCGAATGCGCCTTGTGTGCGCCGAATCGCGCGTTTCCGGGCTATGTCGACTACTTTGCCTTTTGCACGAATGGCGCAAAGCCAGGTTGAAAGCAAGAAACACGGCATGCGTCGCCTGTGGATAAGGTTGTGGACGAATAATTCGTCCGCTGGCTGCGCGCGCACCATCGCGCACTTGCGTGCCACCCTTCGTTCCGTGACCGACCCCACAAAAGCGCGCGCAAACAACGCGTTGGACATCAAATTGCGGCGAGAGCAGGAATGCGCACAAGCTTCATCGCGGAACGCCCTGGTTGTGCACAACCATTCGCGGTGCGTCGCAATTTGCACTCCGCGTTATCCGGAAAGTCAAGGCCCCGATGCCGACTTCCGCCAGAGATCAATGGCGCATCCGCGGGAGAAAATGGGTCATCAGTTAGAGCAGTTACTTCAAGATCGCCTCAGCAAGGCGCGCTAAGTCATTGCCGCGAAACCAATGTTTCAGATTATCCACACGGCCTGTGGATAACCATGTGGATGAGCGCGTGGACAGCGCCCGAAAAGCGCGCCACGGCGCCCTTTCGCGTGCATTGGCGAGTCTCTCGCCAGTTAGGTTAAAGTCAATAAAAACAATGACATGCGTTGATCGCGCGAAACGCTCTTGACAATCCTGAAACAAATCCTTCAGCGCCGCTGGGTCTGTGCAAAAGAATTCCTGGTTGGCGTCGAAAATCGGTCGAACGCGGTACTGGTGGCCTGCTCAAGCGAAGCTGTAGCGATCGCCGTTGCGGCTACTCAGGATGACGCCTTGGGGTGCGCCAGCATGGCGGCATCGTAGCGGGCCATCTGCTCGGCGCTGGCTTGCGCCTGATGCAGTGCTTTCCATTCCGGGAAGGGCATGCCGTAAACGTATTCGCGCGCCTGCTCGCGGCTCAGCGTGGTACCGACGCCAGCAGCGGCCTGTTGGTACCAGTCCGCCAGGCAGTTGCGGCAGAAGCCGGCGAGGATCATCAGATCGATGTTCTGAACGTCGCTGCGTTGCCGCAGGTGGGCAATCAGGCTACGAAAGGCTGCCGCTTCGATGGCGTCGCTGCTGGCGTTCGATGCGGTGGTTGTCACGGGTTCGTTGCAGGTCATGGCTCTACTCCTGTCGCTTGCGCGTCGAAGAGTAACCAAGCGGCGCCCGCAGGGGAAATGGCCGCTTGGCGGCGCCGTGTGTTTGCCGGGTTTGCCGGCACGCGCCGTTGGCGTTACAGCAAGGCTCGCTGGCGTAGACTTGCGAATTTGCGGTCTGATCCGGTCTGGCGATGAACGCCTGCGTGCCACTATTACGTCTGTTGCGATGCGCAGCGATGCTGCTGTTGGCGGCTGCCCTGGCGGCCTGCGTTTCGCTGGTCGATCGCGCTTCAACGCGATTGGGCGAGCAGTTGTCGGCCGGCATTCTCGATCACGATGATCCGGACACCGTTGCGGCGGGGTTGCCGGCCTATCTGCTGCTGCTCGATGGCCTCAATCACGACGGTGCCGACAATCCTTCACGACTGTGTCTGGCTGCGGAACTCTACGGTGCTTATGCGGGGTCCTTCGTGCTCGAGGCCGAGCGCGCAAGCCGGCTTGCTCGGCGGGCGCTGGGTTACGCCGAACGCGCGGCGTGCGCCACCGATGGCCAATGGTGCGCTCTGAGCAAGCGCAAGTTCGAGGAGGTCGATGCCGCGCTGGCGCAGGCGAGCGTCGATCATGTCGACGCCTTGCACTGCCTCGGCGCCGCCTGGGCCGGTTACATTCAGGCAAACGCCGCCGACTGGAACGCAATCGCGGCGATCCCCAAGGCGCGACGCGTGATCGAGCGCGCCGTCGAGCTGGATCCCGGGTTTCGCCAGGGACAAGGCCAGTTGTATCTCGGCGTGATGAACTCGTTGCTGCCGCCGGCCTACGGCGGCAAGCCGGAACTGGCGCAACAGTACTTCGAGGACGCCCTGCGGCGATCTGCGGGGCGCAACCAGATGGTGCGCGTGCTGTATGCGCGTCACTACGCACGTCTGGTGTTCGACCAGACCTTGCACGATCGCTTGATCGACGAGGCGCTTGCGGCCGATCCGGAGGTGCCGGGCATGACTTTGATGAACACACTGGCGCAGCGTCAGGCGCTGGCGTTGAAGGCCAATTCCAGGGAATATTTCGAATGAAGATCATGTCTGCGGCGTGGGTGCTGATCGCTGCCGCCGCCGTTGCCGCGCCACTGCCGGCGGCCTCGCTGAAGATCGCCACGCTGGCGCCGGAAGGCAGTTCCTGGATGCGCGAAATGCGTGCCGCGGGCGACGAGTTGAAGGCCAGGACCGAGGGCCGCGTGGACCTCAGGTTCTTTCCCGGCGGCGTCATGGGCAATGGCGAAACCGTGCTGCGCAAGATCAAGCTGGGTCAGTTGCAGGGTGGCGCCTTTGCGGCGAGTGAGCTGACCGGTGTGAACCCAGATGCAGCGGTCTACGGGTTGCCGTTCACCTTCAGCAATGTCGCCGAAGTGCAGCAGGTGCGGCGGCAACTCGATCCGCTGATCAAGGCCGGATTCGAGCGCAACGGCATGGTGGTCGCCGGCATGACGGGCGGCGGCTTCATCTACATGATGAGCACCCGCCCGATCAGCACCCAGGCGCAGATGCGTGCGACCAAGGTGTGGGTGCCGGAGGGCGACAACATCGGCCGCATCGCCTTCGAGGAAGCCGGCATCACGCCGGTACAGCTCGCGCTCGGCGACGTCTACACCAGCTTGCAGACCGGGCTCATTGAAACCGTGGGCAATACCACCACCGGCGCCGTGGCATTCCAGTGGACCACCCGGCTCAAGGTCATGGTCGACCTGCCGGTGTCGTACACGATCGGAATCCTGGCGATCGACAAGAAGGCGCTGGGCCGCCTGTCGGCGGAAGATCAGTCGGCGGTGGTTGCCAGCATCGACGCCGCATTCGTGCGTCTCGAGAGCAGCAACGCGGCGGACGATCTGGCGACCCGCGAGACCTTGCGCAATGAGGGAATCGAGATCGTTGCCCCGGTCGCCGCGGAGACTGCGGCGTGGCGCGACGTCGGCAGGCGTACGCGCGAGCGCATGCGCGCAGAGGGACTGCTGTCGTCGCAGATCCTCGATGCGCTGCAGCAGGCGCAGTCGGCGGTGCCGGCGCCGTGATCGATGGCTTGGGCGACTTTGCGCGCAAGCTCTCGCGCGTCGTTGCGCAGATCGAGAACGCTTTGCTGGCAGGGTTGGGACTCGGCTTGCTGATTGCTGCGGCGGCGCAGTTGCTGTTTCGCATGTGGGGCGCCGGCCCGGTGTGGCTGGATCCGCTGATGCGCAGCGCGACGCTGTGGTTGGCATTGATCGGCGCGCTTGTCGCCACTCGCGAGGGGCGCCAGTTGCATATCGATGTGCTGGCGCAGCGGCTGCCGCAGCGCCTGGGTCAGCTGGCCCGGGTGTTGGTTGCCGCGTTCACCGCGGCTGTCTGCGCGCTGTTGGCGCAGGCCAGTTGGACGCTGCTGCTGCTCGAACGCGAGGGCGGCGGCACGGCGTTTTCCGGCGTACCGAACTGGTGGCTGTTGGCAATCCTGCCGTTGGTGTTCGCGCTGATGGCGCTGCACGCACTGGGTCGGTTGGCGCCCGCGCCGGACGGGCAGCCAGGATGATCTGGATGATCGCGCTGGGATTGTTGCTGCTGGCGCTGATGGGCGCGCCGTTCTTCGCCTTGATCGCCGCGATCGCGCTGCTCGGGTTTCACAGCCAGGGCTACGATCTTGCGATTGTCGCCGTCGAGATCAACCGCATCGGCGAGATGCCGGTACTGGTGGCGATTCCGCTGTTCACGCTGGCCGGTTATCTGCTGAGCGAGAGTGCCGCGCCGCAACGTCTGGTGCGGCTGACCAAGGCGGCTTTCGGCTGGCTGCCGGGTGGGCTGGCGATCGTCGCGCTGATCGCCAGCGCTTTGTTCACCGCATTGACCGGCGCATCCGGCGTCACCATCGTCGCGCTCGGCGCGGTGCTGTTCCCGGCGCTGGTCCAGGGGGGCTACAGCGAGCGCTTCGGCCTGGGTCTGGTGACGGCATCCGGCAGCCTCGGCCTGCTGTTCGCACCGTCATTGCCGTTGATCATTTATGGCGTCGTTGCCCAGCAACTGAACACCACGCCGCAAGTGTCGGTGGAGCAGTTGTTCATCGCCGGCATCATTCCCGGCGTGTTGATGCTGCTGGTGCTGTCGGCGTACGCCATCACCCAGTCGCCGCGGATTCCGCGCGAACAGCGACGCTTCGACTGGCGCGACGCGCGTGCCGCGATCTGGGATGCGCGTTGGGAACTGCCGTTGCCGGTACTGGTGCTCGGCGGCATCTATTCCGGGCGCATCGCGCCGTCCGAGGCGGCAGCATTGACCGCCGTCTACGTGTTCCTGGTCAGCGTTGTGATTCGTCGCGAGATCGCGCTCAAGCGGCTGCCGACCATCGTGCGCGAGGCGATGATGCTGGTCGGCGGCATCCTGCTGATCCTCGGCGCCGCGTTCGCGCTGACCAATTACCTGATCGATGCCGAGATTCCGACGCAACTGTTCCAGTGGGTGCAGGCCCACGTCAGCCAGAAGTGGATTTTCCTGCTGGTACTGAATGTGTTCCTGCTGTTCTTCGGCATGCTGCTCGAAGGTTATCCGGCGATCGTCGTGCTGACGCCGCTGGTGCTGCCGATCGCCACGGGTTACGGCATGGACCCGGTGCACTTCGGCATCCTGTTCCTCGCCAACCTGCAGATCGGCCTGTTCCTTGCGCCGCTCGGCATGAACTTGTTCATTGCCGCCTACCGCTTCGGCCGACCGGTGACCGAAGTGATCCGCGCCAGTTGGCCGTTTTTCCTGCTGCTGCTGGCCTGCACGCTGGCGATCACCTACTTGCCGTGGTTGTCGCTGGTGTTACTCGGAAGGTGAAGCGGTGTCGCCGGTTTGTAGGAGCGACGTGCACGTCGCGACCGGCAACTCGCCGAGCTTGACGGTCGCGGCGTACACGCCGCTCCTACAACGCCGACTTTATCCCGGCGGCTGTGCTGCATCTGCTGACAACCAACACCAACAACCAACAACCGTTTTTCAGGCGCCCGGTAGCTTGTGCACCGAGGTCGGCGAGTCGCGCAGTTCGCGGCGCAGGATCTTGCCGACGTTGGTCTTCGGCAGCTCCATGCGGAACTCGATGATCTTCGGCTGCTTGTAGCCGGTCAGTTGCGCGCGGCAGTGCGCCTTGACGTCTTCGATGCTCAGGTTCGGATCCTTCTTGACGATCACCAGCTTGACCGCCTCGCCCGACTTGTCGTCGGGTACGCCCACCGCGGCGACTTCAAGCACGCCGGGGTGGGTGGCGACGACATCCTCGATCTCGTTCGGATAGACGTTGAAGCCGGACACCAGGATCATGTCCTTCTTGCGGTCGACGATGTAGAAGTAACCGCGTTCGTCCATCTTGCCGATGTCGCCGGTGCGCAGCCAGCCATCGGCGGTGATGGTCTTGGCGGTTTCTTCCGGGCGCTGCCAGTAGCCCTTCATCACCTGCGGGCCGCGGATGCAGATCTCGCCGATGTCGCCTTGTGGCAGCAACTTGCCGTCATCGTCCTGGATCGACAGCTCGGTGCTCGGCGCGGGCACGCCGATCGAGCCGGTGAACTCGCGGGTATCGGGACGATTGACCGTGGCCACGGGTGAGCTTTCGGTCATGCCGTAGCCTTCGAACAGCGCGCACTTGGTGACCTGTTGCCACTTTTCGGCCACCGCGCGCTGCACCGCCATGCCGCCGCCCATCGACAGCTTCAGTGTGCTGAAGTCGAGCTCGGCGAAACCCGGTGTGTTGAGCAGGCCGTTGAACAGCGTGTTGACGCCGGTGACGATGGTGAAACGGTACTTGCCGAGTTCCTTGACGAAACCCGCCATGTCGCGCGGATTGGTGATCAGCACGTTGAGGCCGCCGACGTTCATGAACACCAGGCAGTTACAGGTCAGCGCGAAGATGTGATACAGCGGCAGCGCGGTGATGATGATCTCCTGCCCTTCCTTCACCGTCGGGCCGAACCAGTGTTTCACCTGCAGCATGTTCGCGATCATGTTGCGGTGGGTCAGCATGGCGCCCTTGGACACGCCAGTGGTGCCACCGGTGTATTGCAGGAAGGCGAGATCCTCGGGACCGATATCGGTCGGCGGCAACGACTGGCCGGCGCCCTTGCTCAGCGCATCGTTGAACTTCACCGCGCCGGGCAGGTTGAATGGCGGTACCGCCTTCTTGCGGTACTTGACGACGAAGTTGACGATCAGCGACTTCGGAAAACCGAGCATGTCGCCGACCGCCGAAGTGATCACATGCTTGACCGGCGTGTCCTTGATCACTTCTTCCAGCGTGGTCGCGAAATTTTCCAGCACCAGGATTGCCGACGCGCCGGAGTCGTTGAGCTGATGCTTGAGCTCGCGCGCGGTGTACATCGGGTTGGTGTTCACCACCGTCAGGCCGGCGCGCAGGATGCCGAGCAAGGCGACCGGGTACTGCAGCACGTTGGGCAGCATGATGGCGACACGGTCGCCCTTCTTCAGGCCGAGCTGGTTGCGCAGGTAACATCCGAACTGCAGGCTGGCCTTGTCGAGGTCGCCGTAGCTCATCGCCTTGTCCATGTTGACGAAGGCAGGGCGGTGGCGGAAACGGTCGAAAGCAACCTTCATGACGTCGGCGACCGATTTGAACTCATTGGTGTCGATCGTTGCCGGCGTACCCGTCGGGTACTGCGCCAGCCACGGTTGCGCCTGTGCGGTGCTCATCGTCTCCCTCCTCGGATGATCGCGTCCGTGATGCCAGAAGCGGTACGCTGCTGACGTGTTGGGTCGAAAATAACCGCAATGACGGGGGATGTCATGCAAGGACTTGGGAATTCACCGGTTGGCCGCTGTTTGCTCGGCGCAATTGCCGTGGTGTGCGCACTGCTGATGACGGCCTGCTCGCGCAGTCCCAGCGAGCAGGCGCTGCGCGATACCCTCGACAGCCTGGAAATTGCCGGCGAAACCCGCGACGTCGGCGACTTCATGGAATTCGTGGCCGACGATTTTGTCGGCAACAGCAGCGAATTCGACCGCAAGGGCCTGGAGCGACTGCTGCGTTTGGTCGCCATGCGCCACCAGAGCATCAGCGTGGTCCGTAGTGGCCTGGAGATCGAGATGCACGGCGCGCGCGCCGTGGTGCGCATGCGAATCCTGGTGACCGGCGGCAGCGGCGGATTGATTCCCGACTCAGGTCAGTTGTTCGACACCGAAAGCGCCTGGCGCTTCATCGATGGCGAATGGCAACTCGGCAGCGCGAGCTGGAAGCCGGCAGGATAGGTGTGGCTGGAGGGCGGTGGTTGATCTTGCCGGGGCAGTTCAGGCGTCCAGTTCCGCCGCTGTCGCGCGCACGCGCGCGACGCAGGTCCACGCGCTGCCGAACACGATCACGGCGAGCGCCACGATCATCGCGTACTGCGATGCGTATTGGGCGCTTTCCCAGGCCACCGCCAGGCAGCCCAGCGTGAGCACGAACATGCGCTGCGGTTTTGCCTGCGGGCCGCGGAAGTCCTGCTTCAGGCCGAGACTGCCGCCGAGCAGGCGTATGTATGCCGTCAGCACCGCCAACAACGCCGCCAGCCAGCCCAGCGTCGGCAGCCCGACGCCATAACCGGCGCCGATCAGAAACAGACTGTCGGCTATGCGGTCCGGGATCTCGTTGTAGAGCGCGCCGGTCGGCGTGCCTTTGCCGCCCTCGACCGCCACCATGCCGTCGATCAGATTGCACAACAATCGCAGCTGGATGCAGATCGCCGCAAACACCATCGCTACCGGCCAATCCGGGCGCAACAACAAGAGGCCTCCGTTCAGCGCGAAGCCGATGCTGGCGAGCGAGATCTGGTTCGGCGTGACCTTCGTCGCCGAAAGTCGTCGCGACAGCCAGCGCGCCCAGGCGGTGCTGCGGCTGGTCAGGGGGCGGCGGGCGTCGGTGGCAGGCGATTCGCTCATGGCGGCAAAGGACCAGTCGGGGTAACGCGAGTCTATCGGCTGCGCGCCTTGCTGCGCCGCACGCGGCTGCCAGCGAACGGCCAGTATTGCCACGCAGGTGGCCGCCGCATGTCCTGATCGTCCCCCTGTTATCGTTCTTTCCGGCATTCCCGCCTTGCGAGACCTTGCTGATGCTGGAAACCCTCGCCCGCTGGTCGATGCTGAGCGTGGCCCACGTCCTGACCGGCGTGCGCGGCGTGACGACGACGCCATTACCGAGCAAACCCTGTGTGTACTTCGGCAACCATGTCAGCCACGGCGACTTTGCGCTGATCTGGGCGGTGTTGCCGTCGGCGCAGCGCGCGCGAACGCGGCCGGTGGCCGGCGCGGATTACTGGGAGAAGGGCCCGCTGCGACGCTATGTCGGGCGCAAGGTGGTGCGCGCGGTGCTGATCGAGCGCGAGCGCGAGCAGCGCAACGAGGATCCGATCGCGCAGATGTCCGCTGTACTGGCGGGCGGCGAAAACCTGATCCTGTTTCCCGAAGGCACGCGCAACCTGACCGATGACGTCCTGTTGCCCTTCAAGAGCGGCTTGTATCACCTTGGTCGCAGTAACCCGGGCTTGCCCCTGGTGCCAGTCTGGATCGACAACCTGCATCGGGTATTGCCCAAGGGCGAGCTGATTCCGATTCCGCTCTTGTGCACGCTGCACTTCGGCGCGCCGATCGAAGTGGGCGAGGGCGAGGACAAGCCGACCTTTCTGGCGCGGGCGCGCGAGGCGCTGCTGGCGCAGCGTCCGGCGCACCTCGTGGAGGCCTCATGAGCACCACGCTGACATTGTTCCTCGGCATCTTCGTGGTGCTCGGGTTTGCCAGCAGCGTCGCCTTGATCCTGCGTCTCACGGTGGCCAAAGGGCGACCGCACGCGGTCATCGACAACCTCTTCGATCGCATCAACGCGTGGTGGGTGATGGTGGCGCTGGTGGCGCTCGCGTTCGCCTTCGGCAAGAGCGGGGTGATCGTGCTGTTTGCGCTGCTCTCGCTGTTGGCGCTGCGCGAGTTCGTGACCCTGACCTATACCCGGCGCAGCGACCACCTGGCGCTGGCAATGGCGTTCTACGTCGCGCTGCCGATGCAGTACGCGCTGATCGCCATCGACTGGTACGGCATGTACTCGATCTTCATCCCGGTCTACGGATTCCTGTTCCTGCCGATCATCTCGGCATTGCGCGCCGATACCACGCGCTTTCTCGACCGCATCGCCGCGGTGCAATGGGCGTTGATGCTGGCGGTGTTCTGCCTGTCCCATGTGCCGGCCCTGGTGACGCTGCAGATTCCCGGTTTCGAGGGCCGGGAGATCCTGCTGATCGCCTTCCTGGTGATCGTGGTGCAGTCCAGCGACGTGCTGCAGTACGTCTGGGGCAAACTGTTCGGCAAGCACAAGGTGGCGCCGTCGCTGTCGCCGTCGAAGACCTGGGAAGGACTGATCGGCGGCGTGTTGTCGTCGACGCTGCTCGGCGCGGGCCTGTGGTGGATCACGCCGTTCACCCCGTTGCAGGCCGCCGGCATCGCGTTTTCGATCAACCTGATGGGTTTCTTCGGTGGCCTCGTCATGAGCGCGATCAAGCGCGACCACGGGGTCAAGGACTGGGGCCACTTGATCGCCGGCCACGGTGGCGTGCTCGACCGGCTCGATTCGGTGCTGTTCTCGGCACCGGTGTTCTTTCATATCGTGCGTTACGGGTTTACGCCGTAACACGCACCTGCGGGAGTCCTTGGCGCACTGCGGTGCACTGCTTCGGTGCGCACCATCGCGCATCAAACCGTCGGCGACCGCGGAGTCTGCTTTTTTGTCCGCAAAGGACGCAAAGGACGCAAAGGACGCAACGAGAACCAAGAACCAAGGTGTTGATGTTCTGCTGGCTTTGCTTTCCTTTGCGTTCTTTGCGTCCTTTGCGGAAAAGCTCTTCTTTCAGATGCTTGCGTCATGTTTGGTAAGGGGCTTCGACGGTTCGCGACACAAGCTCGCTCCCGCACAACAAAGGCGCGGCGCGCGCGCCGCCATTACGGCGGTGCATCCCGCGGAAAGCGCAGGGTGAAGCGCGTGCCCCGGTCGGCTGCGCTGTTCACGTCGATCTGCCCGTGCAGGCGGCCGCTGACCAGGTTGTAGACGGTATGCAGCCCAAGGCCGATGAAGCCCTCCGCGCGCCTTGTGGTGAAGAAGGGCTCGAACACGCGCGGCAGGTCGCTGGCGTCGATGCCGCTGCCATCGTCGGCAAAACTGAGTTCGACCTGGGCGTCCGGCAGCGCGCGCGCGGAGATCCGCAGCACGCCAGCCCGTTGATCCCGGTAGGCATGCTGCAGGGCGTTCTGGGCGAAAGTGCTGATGATCTGCCCGAGCGTGCCGGGGTAATTGTCGAGCACCAGATCGGGCGGGCAGGTCAGTTGGAACTGGATCGGTCGGCGCTTCCAGGCGATTTCCAGATTCTCGATCAGTTCCTCGAGGAAATGCTTGAGTTCGAAGCGACGCCGCTCGTCGCTGCTCCGATCCACCGAAACCTGCTTGAAACTGCGCACCAGATGCGCGGCGCGCGCCAGATGGTCGTCGACCAGCTGGCCGGCCTGGCTGGCGGTGACCAGATACTGTTCGAGATCGCTCGCCTTCAGCGTGTGCGCCTGCATCTGCTTTTTCAGGCCGCGCAGTTGCTCGCTCTGTACCGAGGCCGCAGTCACCGCGATGCCCAGCGGCGTGTTGATCTCGTGCGCGACGCCGGCGACCAGTTGGCCAAGCGACGCCATCTTCTCGGCGGCCACCAGTTGCGCCTGGGCGTCGGTGAGGCGCACCACCGCCGTTTCGGCGCGCGCCTTAGCCTCGCTCAGCTCGTGTGTACGCTGCTCGACCATGAGTTCCAGTTCGTGCTCGTGGCGGCGCAGCTTGGCCAGATTCCAGCGGTAGCCGGCGTAGATCGACAGCCCCAGGCCAATCAGCGCCAGCAGCGCGAACCAGGGGGTTTGCCAATAGGCCGGCAGCACGCGAATGGCAATCGTCAGCGGTTGCGAGGCCATCGTTCCGACGCGGTTGCTGCCGCGGATCTCCAGCCGATAGTCGCCCGGCCACAGCTTGCTGTAGCTGGCGATGCGTCGGGTCGCGTCGGTCTCGATCCAGTCCTCGTCATAGCCGACCAGGCGGTGAAGGTAGCGATTGCGCTGCGGCGCGGAAAAGTCCAGCGCGGCGAACTCGACGCTGAAATTGCGCACATTGGCAGCCAGCGTCAGTCCTTGCTGCCATGCCGCGGATTCGTGCACGATGCTGTCGATGCGCAGTTCGCTGATCGCCAGCGGCGGCTGGAAGTCCCAGCTGCGGAACCGCGCCGGGTCGACGATGGCGACGCCGCGGCTGCCGCCGAACATCAGTTGGCCGCTGCGCAGGCGCGCGTAGGAGCGATACCAGGCAGTACCGATATCGATGCCATCGGCGCGGCTCAACTCGTGCACGCTTTCGCTGCGCGGGTCATAGACATGCCGTTGAGTCCAGATGCGGCCCTGCGCATCGTCGAGCAGATTGGCACCAAAAGGGTGGCCGGCGATTCCGAGACGCAGGCTGACCGCGTCCCATTCGGCGTGCTGTCCATTCCACCCGCGCAAGCGACTCAGGCCATTGGCGGTGTCGACCCACAACTGGCCGTTGCGATCGATCAGCAGGCCGACGACGCTGCCGCCGGTCAACTCGGCGGCGCGCGGATCCTCGGGACTGGCCGCGATCATCGATTCGGCGCCGGGTTCCAGCACGTGCAGTCCGACCGTGCTGCCGACCCACAGGCGGCCGCTGGCCTCCAGCGCCAGTGCGTTGACGTCGGCAGCGAGCATGCCACCACCGCTGATCGGGATGCCCACGACATGGCCACCATCTGCCGACCAGCGTGACAGGCCGGCATTGCTGCCGACCCAGAGGTCTCCGCCTGGATCGGCGAGCAGGCAGCGCACGGTGGAGCCGACCAGGCCGCTGCGGGTGCCGATGGCTTCGAAGCTGCGGCTGTCCGGCAGATAGCGGAACATGCCGGCGAGGGTGCCCGCGAACACGCTGCCGTCGCGGGCCTGCGCCAGGCTCAGTACCATGCCGTTGCCGAGGCCGCCGGCGTGCGCCTGATCCGGTCTCAGGCTGGAGATCACGCCGCGCTCAGGATCGAGCACGTCGATGCCCTGTTCGCGCGTGCCGAGCCAGATCTCGCCGCTGGCGAGTTCGAGAATGCTGCTGATGCTGGGGTTGGCCAGCGTGCCTGGCTGCGACGGGCGATGGTGCAACACGCGCACCGCGTCGTTGGCCGGATCGTGCTGTTGCAGGCCACCGCTGTAGCCGCCGATCCAGATCAAACCAGCACGGTCCTTGAGGAAAGCGCGCACCTGGGTATGCGACAGGCTGGTCGATACCGACGAATCCGGCTGAATCTGCCGGCGTACGCGACCACTGGCGACGTCGACCACGGTGATGCCGCCGAAGGCACCCAGCCACAGCTCATCGTCGCGCGGCTGGATCATCGCCAGCGCCAACGCCTCGGTGGCACTCGGCGTGCGTTCGAGGTCGATCGGGATGGCCAATGCGGTTTCTTCGTTCGGCTCGATCAGATAGCTGCCGACCTGGGCGGTGCCGACGCCGATGCGGCCATCGGCGAGTTCATGCAGGCTCATGATCAACTGCCCGGCGAGGCGCGGGTCGCGGATTCGACGGTAACTGCCGTCGACCGCAGAACGTCGCGCGACGCCGTTCCAACTGCCGATCCAGAGATCGCCGCGGCGGTCGGCGAGCAGTGCGAACACGCGCTCATCGGTTTCGACGGTTGCGTCGCCAAAGCGGTCGATCTGTCGCGTGACCCGGCCGGTCGCGGGATCGAGCCGGTCGAGCCCGGCGCGCGTGCCTAGCCAGATGCTGCCGTCGGCGTCTTCTGCGAGCGCCCGTACCTGGTTGTGCGACAGACTGTCGCTACGGCCCGCCTGGTGGCTGTGGCGCGTGAAGTTGCCAGAGGCCGGATCGTAGACCGATACGCCGTCGGCATCGGTGGCGACCCACAATCGACCATCGCGCGCGACCAGCAACGCGCGGATGAACACGCCGCCAAGCGACTGCGGATCCTGCGGATCGCGGGCATAACGGCGGAAGCGATAACCATCGTGGCGGACCAGGCCGTTCGGCGTGCCGATCCAGAGGAATCCGCTGTGGTCCTGCGCCAGCGCGGTGACGTTGTTTTCCGGAATGCTGTCGGCATCACCGACGCTGGCGAAATGCGCATCGCCGAGGTCGAGCAGCGCTTGCGCCGGCGCGCAGACCAGAGCCAACAACACCGCCAGCAATCGTAGTGCGCTGCGCATGGGCCTATGTTAGATCAGTGCCAGCTCGATACGTTGCGCCCAGATGGTTTCCCCGGCATGGCCGCCTGCCTGACGAGTCGCGCGCAGTGCGTCAGGGGCAACTGGCCGGGTCGACAGTGACCATCACGATTTCACCCCCGGCGCTGTTGAGGTAGCGTTTTGCCAGGCGCAGGTTGGCCTTTACGTAGACATCCTTCGATCCTGCCAGTTCGCGGCAGATATCGGAGCGCGACGCAGTGTCGAGCACTTGCTGCAACGCCGGATCGGCCACGCCGCCCGGCTCGGTCAGCAGCGTCACCGTCGACACCACCGTATTGCCCGATGCGCTGATGCTGTCGAGCCGGAAACCATCGCCGAGGTCGGCGGGAAAACTCACGCGCCGTGCCGCCTCGGCAGCGACCAGGTCGGCCGTCACCGGTTTGGCGCCCGACCCGGAAAACGTCCAGATCAGCAGGATCAGGAACAGGAAGGCGACAATCTTGAGCAGTTTCACCATCAACGGATCTCGAGGATGCGGCGGCGGGATTTGCACCGACGAGTCTCCCACAGCAGCCGCCCGCAAAGCGGTCCGGTTGCACCGGCAAGATGCGCAACAGGAGCGGGCGGCGGGTGAGCTGTTGTGGTCAGGCGGGCACCGCCCGTCCCCGGTGTGCAGCATCGGGCGGACTTGTGTTCAGCATGGCTGGGTTAGGTTGACAGGATCGCGGCGACGAGCGCTGGGGCGTGCGATGTCTGCGTCTGCATCGGGGATTCCTGTATTGGCACTGTGGCTGGCGTGGGCCGGCGCTTGTGTTGCCGGCGCCAGCGAGTTGCCGCTGCAGCCGATTGCGGTCTCCGCCGAGGTCGAGGTCGACGGCCGCCCGCTCGCCATCGACGCTGTGATCACGCTGGGCCCGACGCAGGCGCCGGGTTCTGCGGTGCGGGCGACGACCTTGATCGACCTCGGCAACGTGGTCGCAGCGCTGCACGCCGGCATGCTGCGGCGCCTGCCGCGGGAGCACTGCCAGCGGCACGTTGCCGACAACTGGGTGGCCCGGATGCGGCGCTACAGCGTCAGCGTGGACGACGGGCGATTGCTGCTCGAGGTCGGGCTTCAGGTCGAGGTCTGGGCGTGCCTCGACTGGCGCGGCAATGAACTGCGCCGGCGCATTGCCGAAGGGCGCGTCTACGCGCGCTTGCCGCTGCGTCTGCAGGTCGCCGACGACGGCCTGCGTCTGCACGCAGAGCGGCCGCAAGTCGATGCCTACGGTCCACTGGGCGACGCCGCCCGAGTCTATTTCGCCGCGCGCGGCGTGGAGATCGGCGAGGTGCTGGAGTCCAGGATGGCCGCGTTCAACGCGCGCCAGCGCGTTTTTCCGATTCCCGCACTCTGGCTACACACGGGCACGCTGCGTTCCGCCCGTTTCGTCGATCGCGGGCGACCGTCGATCGAGATCGTCGCTGAATTGCAGCCTGCGTTGCCCGGCTGGGCCGGGCGGATGCTCGGTCGCAGCCCCTGAATGCCACGGGTACTTTGCAAATCATTGGCGATCGGGTTGCCGTGAAAGTCGTTCGGATGATGTGCGTAAGGTTGATTAGCTTGGGCGAAATGCAAGGGATGGATGGGACGCTGTGTGGCGACGATAGCTGCAAGGATGACTTCGTGTAATCGAAGCGATGCGGACGGTGTAGCGAAGTCTGCAGGCGATAATCCGGCTGTGCCTCAAAATATTGCCGCAGTCATTCCAGAACATTACAACAGCGTGCCCAAACGGGTTGAAGCATGAGCGTGCGCACATGGGGGAACGTGTATGAGGGTGCGGTATTACTTGATTGGACTCGGCCTGGTCATGGTGGCGAGTTTGACTGGCTACTTGATGTTCAATAATGGAGCTTCAGAGGTCGCCGAGGGGGTTCGTACGAAATCCCGTGAAACCGCCACTTTGGATATAAACGAGATTGAATTGCAGGCGGGCGCGGAAACGACCGATAGAGCCACGCCTTCGGTACCTCCGCAAAATCCTGTTGCACCCCAATTCCTCATGCAGGACCATCCCGCTGCTCCAACAACTCCAGAGGAGTTGGCATGGTTGAAGCGAGCCGGATTTCCCGATCGACAAATGGTACAGCTCCTTGATCGCATGTCCATCGCGGAGTTGCGAGTCGAAGCAGCGAGAGGAAATCTGGATGCGCAGGTCCAGCTTGGACGGAAGCTTGGAAGACTCGACAGCGGTGAGGAACCATTTGATCTCTTGAAGGATGCTGTGATAAAGGGGTCGATATATGCCCTCGGAGTAATGGCAGAAATACATGCATACGGCAGCCCTCGCTATCGGAATTACGCGTTGGCAAGCGCATACTATCAAGTAGGAGCGCTCTGTGGTGATTATAGTATGCTAATCAACAACGTGCTAATTCAATCGTCGCTCGGACCCGACGGAACAGCGGTGGCGGAGCTGGAAGCCAGGCGAATTTTCTTGTCCTTGAATGAGGAAAGGACGCGAATTGCCGGGCAGTCAATCATCCAGGAAATGCGCCCTGGGCACGAGGAGATGCTGCGCACGTTTTACCAACGGTGGGTGGCGTCGCGGTCAGGCAGTAAATAGGTTCAAGGTTGTCAATTTCATCAACGATGGCTTTCCCCTGCTGGCTTGACGACGCATATTGTGTCGCCAAGCCAAGGTCCATTACCACCGGTATCTGACCGTGTAGCGAACTTTCGCCGTGGCGTCCGCCGGAATCAGCACGTTGAAATCCATCGTTTGCTGATCGCGCTTGTCGCCCTTGTGCGTGGTCTGCAGCAGTTCCCAACCGCTCCAGCGGTAAAAGTACTCGCGGATCACGACTTCCGCCGCGACCTGCTTGCGGTTGCGCACTTCGATCTCGAAAGTTTCATCCAGGGTCTTGCCGTTGGTGTCGACCTTGAAATCGATCTGCTTGCGCTCGCCGACGACATCGAAGGAATTGCCGAGCTTGATGCGCAGGGTCTCGTTGCGTGGCGTATGCGCGATCAGGTCCTCGCCGATGAATTCGAGCGAGCCATCGACCGAGGCCTGGTTGACGCGCACGCGCCCGGCCGGCAGCGGCATGCCCATGCGGTTCTCGGCCTTGTTGGCGAATTCGAGGAACGCGCCGACCTGACCCTTGTGGGTCGCACCGAGATTCTGGTCGAAGTTCGGCGTGCCGCCCCACAACGGATAGGCGTATGGGCTGGCGCTGAATACCAGTTGTTTCTTGCAGCCGACGCCGATCGCCGCCGGGAACAGCTCCAGCTGCTTGGTCGAGTTGTCCGGCAGATCGCTGCGCCGGCCGAGCGTGTACAGGTGGTACTCGAACAGCGAGGATTCCTGGAAGCCGTCGGGTTCCCCCGGCGCCGATGCGACCATCATGTCCAGGCGCTTGCTCATCATCTGCGGAGCCGCCGGGGCCCGGTTGACCTCGCCTGCGACCAGTTTGAGCTTGGCCTGCGGATAGCTGCCGCCGGACTGGTTGACGATGGTCACCCAGGCCGCGAGATCCATCGAGCAGCTGTTGCCGCTCTCGTTCAAGGTGACGTTGTAGTCGGCCCACCAGGTCATGCCCTGGGTCTGGTAGGCGACCTGCGCGTCGTGATCGCCGCCGCGCGCGCTGTCGGTCAGCCAGACCAGCGTCGGCCGCGTGATCAGACCGCCGGGCAGGGATGGGAAACGCACATCGTCGTAACGCGACAGCGAGCGGACTTCGCCGGTCGAGAATTGCATCAGCAGTCCGCCCTGGGTGCCGAGCAATACGCCGTCGTAGCTCCTGATTTCGTTGCCGTCGGCGCGCTCGACGCTGATCTGCTCACCGATGTAGCGTTCCATCAACTTCTCGGCGCTGACCAGGTCGAACTGGAAATTCTGTTCCAGCACGCGCGTGCCGGCCGGGTCGGTCAGCGATGCGAAGCTGACGGTGGTCGGGTCGATCAGCTTGGCGACGTCGGTGAAGCGCACCTCGCCGCGGCCCTTTGGAACCGCCATCTTGCGCTGGTCGCGCACCAGTGCGTAACCCGGCAAACCGGCCGCGCCGTAGCCGGAGAGTGCGCCGACATTGATCTGTCCCGGTTGCGCCGAGCTGTAGATGGTCAAAGCGTAATCGGCATCGGCAGCGGGTGCCGTGGCGGAAAGGCTCATGGCGAGAGCCGCGACGAGCTTCGCAGTTGTGGACATGGCAGGCATCCTGGATGTTGCGACATTGGGGTCAGCATCAGGAACGTGGCCGGGCAGGAAACGGGGTTGAGGCGATGTGCATGTGGGTCACCGAGCAGGCGAACGGTGCTGCCCGCAGGTCGGCCTTGCATGACGCGCGGCCGACGCATGCAGCCGCTGCATTCAGGAAGGGCTGTTTGCCGGCGCCGGCTTGACCGAGTTGCGTCGGGCCCGTTGCTTCCACAACTGGATCCAGTCCTTGAACACCCCGAAGTGCGCCTGCCCGAGCGAGGTGGTGACTTCCCCATCGGTCATTCCGCTTGGCGGAAACTCGCCTCTTGCCGGTTTGTACCAGGTGCCGAACAGTCGATCCCAGATCGGGAAATATGCGGCGAAGTTGCGGTTCTGATGATGCGGCAGGCTGGAGTGGTGGATGCGGTGGACTTGTGGACCGGCCAGCCAGCTGGTCAGCGGACCCATCGACAGACGCATGTTCAAATGGGTGAACACGGCCCAGATCAAGGCCAGTTCCCAGATCAGCAGCGTGTAGGCGCCGTTGACGTTGACCAGGCCCATTGGAATGAAGATGAACGGGATACGGTAAACGTTCTCCATCCAGTGGTGGCGAAAACTGGTCGTCGCGTTGAGGTGAACTTCGGTGTGATGCATCTTGTGATGCGCCCAGAACCACGCCCAGGTGTGCTGAAAGCGATGAAACCAGTAGTAGAGGAAATCGTGCAGCAGCAACAGCAGCGCGAACTGGGCCAGACCGCCGATCACGCCGGGAGGAAAGTCGATGGTGAACAACGGGCCGCCCAGCGCATTGATGCCCAAGGGCGTGAGTTGCCCGGCCGCCAGCATGACCAGGTTGGTCATCACGACGAAATTGACGATCCAAATCATGTTGAACACGATTGCCGACGCCGGCTGCTCCTTTTCGTTCGGGCGCAGGTATTCGACCGCAAGGCCGGCGGCGCACAGGGCGAAAATCTTTGGCGTTCCGGCCAGCAGGGACTGCAGGGTTTCCATCATCGGGAGATCAACCGGCTAGGGGACATGAGGCGGCGGCAAGTTGCGGCATCGCGAAGAGCGCGGTGCGGCGGACGCCGTCGCGGATTCTACCTGCAGACCCGTCGACGGCGTGTTCGGTTCCGGCCTGTCGTCGGCAGGCTCGGTGGCTCCAGCCTCTCTCGCTTCCGCGCGGATGGCGCTGACCTCGGAAGCGCAGGTCCGAAAGCGGCGAGCGCGCAAGTCTGGCCGCGGTTACGATGGCGCCATGACACTTGATCCCGACACCGCTTACCAGGCACTGCTCAGCCGCGATCGGCGCTTCGATGGCCGCTTGTTCGTCGGCGTGCGAACCACCGGCATCTACTGCCGACCGATCTGCCGGGTGCGCGCGCCCAAGGCCAGTTCCTGCCAGTTCTACGAAACCGCGGCCGCTGCCGAAGCTGCCGGCTTCCGGCCGTGCCTGCGTTGCCGGCCGGAGTTGGCGCCCGGCGTGTCGCTGATCGACAGCCCGAACGCACTCGCGGCGGCGGCCGCGCGCATGCTCGATGCCGGCGCCGGCCAGGACGGGCTTGCTGAGATCGCCGGGCGCACCGGCGTCGGCGAGCGCCACTTGCGTCGCGTGTTTCACGCCCATTTCGGGGTGACGCCGATCGCCTATGCGCAAAGCCGGCGCCTGCTGCTGGCGAAGCGACTGCTGACTGAAACCGATTTGCCCATCGCGGAACTGGCGCTGCTTGCCGGTTTCGGCAGCCTGCGTCGCTTCAACGCGCTGTTCCGCTCACGCTACCGGCTGACGCCGACCGATTTGCGGCGCCAGCGCTCGTCGCTGCAGGCTGCATCGATGCTGACGCTGAGCCTCGACTATCGCCCGCCGTTCGATTGGGACAGCCTGCTCGCATTCTTCGCAGCGCGCGCGGTACCGCAGGTGGAACAGGTCGAGCGCGACTGCTATCGCCGCTGCGTGCGCGGCTTTTCGCCGGCGAGCCCCGGCGGCTGGATCGAAGTTCGCCACGATGCCGGGAATCCGCGCCTGCGGCTGACCATATCCGACAGCCTGCGCGCCGATCTGTTGCCTTTGCTCGCCGGCGTGCGCCGCCAGTTCGATCTCGACTGCGACCCGGATCGCGTCGCTGCCGCGCTGGGCGACCTCGCGGCACCGCGACCCGGGCTGCGCCTCCCCGGTGCACTCGACGGTTTCGAGCAGGCGGTGCGCGCGATCCTCGGCCAGCAGGTCAGCGTCGCCGCGGCCACCACGCTGGCAGGGCGGCTGGCGCAGCAGCACGGTACGCCGATCGCCACTCCGCATGCAGGCCTTTCGCGCCTGTTCCCCACTGCCGCCGAGGTGGCGCGTCTGGCAACGGACGACCTCACGGCGCTCGGCATTCTCGCCACACGCGCCCGCAGCATCCTCGCCCTGGCCGAGTCCGTGGCCAGCGGCAGCTTGCGCCTCGATGCGGATGCCTCGGTCGAGCGCACGCGTGAGCAACTGGTCGCATTGCCCGGCATCGGCGAATGGACGGCGCAGTACATCGCACTGCGCTGCCTGTCCTGGCCCGACGCCTTTCCGCACACCGACCTGATCGTGCGCCGCGCATTTCCCGGTTTGACGCCACAACAGATCCTCGCCGCGTCCGAACGCTGGCGCCCGTGGCGCGGCTACGCCACCCTGCATCTCTGGAGACAGTCATGAGCATCATTGCCACGCCACTGGGCCCGGTTCGTGTGGCGGCCGACGACGGGAAACTGACTGGCCTGTGGTTTCGCGGGCAGCAGCACGAACCTGCGCGCGTCCCCAGCGAGCCGGCCGCGGATCTGTTGCGGCAGGTGAGGCGTTGGCTGGAATCCTACTTTGCCGGCGAAACGCCGCCCGCGATGCCTGCGCTGGCGCCGCGCGGCACCTCGTTTCAGCAGCGAGTGTGGGCGGCCTTGCTGCGCATTCCGGCGGGCGGCACGGTGAGCTATGGCGAACTCGCGGCACAGCTCGGCGCGCCGAAGTCGACGCGCGCCGTTGCCGCGGCCGTCGGGCGCAACCCGATTTCGCTGATAATTCCGTGTCATCGCGTCATCGGCGCCAGCGGTCGACTCACCGGTTACGCCGGCGGATTGGGTCGCAAGCGGGCGCTGCTCATGCTGGAGTCGCGCAGCGCTTGGCCCTGGCAGCGAATTGTCAGCGGGTATCGGCCGCAGTATCCGGACCCGATCGCCGTGGATGTTGGAGAGTCGGTTCAGTTTATCGATCGAGACGATGATGGCGAGTACCCGGGATGGAAATGGGCGACGACCGACGACGGTCGCGCGGGCTGGGTGCCGCGCCAGTGGTTTCGCGAATCAGCAACCGGTGCAACCGCCGCACGCGCTTACGACGCCCGCGAGCTTGAGGTGCAGCCCGAGGATCGGGTGATCGCCGCCGAAAGCTTCGGCGGTTGGGTATTGGCAATTCGCGAGGATGGCGCCGCCGGTTGGATTCCGCAGTCGGCGATCGGCGCGGACTCGAACTGAGGCGCTGGCGCAAGCTTGCGCCAGGTTACGCCCATTCGACTCGATTTCGTCCCGCCGCCTTGGCCCGATAGAGCGCACGATCGGCCAATTCGATCAGTTGCGTGACCTGGCTGCCGCGGGTCGGGAAGGCGCTGGCGACACCGATGCTGACGCGCAGTTCGACAGCGGCGCCCTGCGCCGGCGGTTTGCGCGATTCGATCGCCCGGCGCGCCTGTTCGGCGCGCGCGCGTGCCTCGGACAACGCTAGCGCGGGCAGCAGCAGGATGAACTCTTCGCCGCCCCAACGCGCCAGGCACTCGCGTGGGTTGCGCAACTGCGCGTGCAGCACATCGGCCACCGCGCGCAGGCAGTCGTCGCCAACCAGGTGGCCATGGCGATCGTTGATCGCCTTGAAGTGGTCGATGTCGAACATCAGCACCGAGAAAGGCTCGCCTGCCTCGGCACAGGATTCCCACAACAGATCCAGGTTCTGTTCCAGGAAACGCCGGTTGTAGACACCGGTCAGACCATCTCGTCGGCTGACCTCGTGCAGTTGCTGGTTCATTGCGCTGAGGTCCGCCAGTGCCTGGTTGAGCGCAGATGTGCGTTGCTCGACGCAGGCCTCCAGTTCGTCGCGCGAACGGCTGATCAGCAACTGCTTTTCCTGTTCCAGGTCGCGGATTCGAAAGGCCAGCGCGAACGAGAGCAGCGTCATTTCCAGCGCCGATCCGATCAGGATGCCGTATTCGGTGATGAAGATCTTCGGCAGCAGACCGAAGGACACCATGGCATAGGACACCACGCCGAGCAGCAACGCCGCCCACGCCATCAGGAAATAGCTGGCAGGTCGATAGCCGCTCTTGACCAGGCTGATGGCGCCGTACAGGATCAGCGGCGTGATCAGGAAAACCGCGGCGGTTTCGATCATGATGGCGCTGCGGTAGTCGAGCAGCAGGCTGCCGACGATCATGGCGACCTGGCTGAGCACAAAGATCTCGAAGACGCGATTCAGGCGCGGCCTGTGCTTGGGCAGGTCGAGGAACGCGCGCGCAAACATGGCCATCGTGATCATGCCGAAGACCATCGACAGCGGCATGGCCTGATTCGCCCAGTTCGGCTGGTTCGGCCAAAGGTACTCGAAGGCGAGCCCGTTCAGGTTCAACTGCAGCACGCCGAAGGCCAGCACATAGAGCACGTACCAGCCGTAGGCCGGCTGGCGCAGGCTGAGGTAAATGATCAGGTTGAACAGCAGCAGTGCCAGCAACACCCCGTAATAAAGGCCAATACCGACCTGCGCCTCGTGGGTGCGGGCGAAGAAGGCGTCCCGGGTGATCAGCCATTGCGGCACTTGTACCGAACTCTGCGTCTGCACCCGCAACAGCAGTTCGATCGTCTCGGCGCGGGGAATGTCGACGAGAAAATTGAAATGGCGATGCTTCAGATCGCGCGTGGCGAACGTCAGACGATCGCCGGATTGGCGGTGCTCGACGCGGCCATCGGCGTGGATCAGGTGAAGATCCACGTGGTCGAGCAGAGAGTAGGGGATGAGATAGACCCAACGTTGCTCGCGATGGTGGGTCAGGTGAACACGCGTGCGGAACCAGTGAGCGCCTTCTGCAAAGCCGAACACGGGTGAGCGCGCGCCGAGTGCCGTCCAGCCTGTCTGCGCCAGGGCTTGATTCAGCGTCAGTTGGCCGCTTGCGTCATGCAATACCTCGGTCGACGGCGACAAATCGTATTCGTCGACATCGGCGCGCAATTCCAGCACGGAGGCGTGGGCCGCAATGCCAACGAGCAGACAGCACAGCAGCAGGTTTCCGGCCCATCGACAGGCTCGCCGTGCCCATGCAGATCCGCCGGATGTCACGCCTGCTGGCTCCCCGAAGCCGTGCCCGAACGAGCATACCTGCCTGAACAACGCGAGGCGATGTGAACCGGGGACAGCCGCTCGCCAGCGGCGATTACTTCACGTCGATGCTGATCTTGTCGCTGAGGACTGGCGGGTCATGCGGGATGTGATTGGCGTCGCCCAACAGCAGTTGCAGCGTGTGCTTGCCGGGCGTCAGTTCGAGCGTGATTTCGGTCTGACCGCCGCCAAAGTGACGGTGTTTGTCGTCATTCGGCAACGGCATGTCCATGGCGGGCAATTCGGTCACATCGATCAGCAGATGATGGTGGCCAGTGTTTTCCTTGACCGTGCCGGCCGGCGCCACGCCCATGCCGGACAGGCCGAAGCGAATGGTGACCGGGTTGCTGACCGTTTCCCCATCCGTGGGTGAAATGAAGTAGACCTTGGCACCTGCAGGTGCCGGCGTAAGCGGCAGCGGGCCAGCCAGTGCAACAGGCGTGGCCAGAACAAGGCCGAGGATCAGGGCAAGGCGCATCGGAGGTTCTTCGTGGCGATCAGGGATGCATATCATGCCGCAATTGACTTCGCGACCGCGCTGGATCTGGGGGTCCAGACTTGTCTGGACGCGGGAGATCCTGGATTAGCGAAAGCGTCGTTGTAGGAGCGACGTGTACGTCGCGACTGGCGAAACGGCCGGCCGGTCGCGACGTGAACGTCGCTCCTACATGGACTGGCTACGGAAACGCAGCCACGCACAGTGCCGTCAGGGTGCCGGCGAACAGCGTGAGGCCGATCTGCAGCAGACCATTGGCGGCGAGCACCACGCGCACGTCGCCCGGGGCGGTGATCGGGTGTTCGTGTTCCGGTTCGTCGAAGTACATCACCTTGATTACGCGCAGGTAGTAGAAGGCGCCGATCACCGCCATGACGACGGCGACGACGGCCAACCACAGCCAGCCGGCATTGATCACCGCCTGCAGCACGTAGAGCTTGGAGAAGAAGCCGATCAGCGGCGGGAAACCGCCGAGCGAGGCCATGATCAGCAGCATCAGGAACGCGAACCAGGGATGGCGCTGGTTGAGGCCCTTGAAGTCCTCGATACGCTCCGATTCGAAGCCGGCGTTCGACAACGCGATGATCATGCCGAAGGCGCCGGTGGTCATCAGCGCGTAGGTGATCGCATAGAACATCGATGCCGCCATCCCGGTGTCGGTGCCGGCGAGGATGCCGAGCAACAGGAAACCGACGTGCGAGATGGTCGAAAACGCCAGCATGCGCTTCAGGTTGGTCTGCGCAATGGCGGCCAGGTTGCCGACGATCAACGACATCATCGCGAGGAAACCCAGCATCTGCGACCAGTCGTGAACCAGCGGCGCCAGTCCTTCGGTCAGCAAACGGAATGCCATGCCAACCGCAGCGAGCTTCGGTGCTGCCGCCAGGAACAAGGTGACCGCTGTCGGGGCGCCCTGGTAAACGTCCGGCACCCACATGTGGAAAGGCACGGCGCCGAACTTGAAGCCGACGCCGACGACAATGAACACCACGGCGAAAGCCAGCACCACTTTCGGGTGATCCCCCGACGCCAGCCGTGTGGCAATTTCGGTCAGATCGAGGCTGCCGGTGATGCCGTAAAGCATCGACATGCCGTACAGCAACAGGCCGGAAGCCAGCGCGCCGAGCACGAAGTACTTCATCGCCGATTCGGCGGCGGTCGGCGAATCGCGGTCCACCGCAACCAGCGCATAACCCGACAGGGCCATCAGCTCCAGACCGAGGTAAACCGTCAGCAGGTTGCCGCCCGAGATCAGGATGCACATGCCGAGCACCGCGAACAGCGCCAGTGAGTAGTACTCGGACACGAACAGCTTGTGCGTACGCAGGTAGTACTTGGCGTAGACGAACACGATCGCCGTGCTCAAGTAGACAAACAGCTTGAGGATGTCGCCCATGCCATCGCGAATGAACATGCCGCCGGCAACCGCGACTCGCTCGCCAAGGTGGAAATCGCGCAGCGTCAGGATCGCGGTGAACACCAGCGTCAGCGTGGCCAGGAAATGCACCAGTCCGCGGCGCCGCTCGTCGATGTAAAGACCGGCGATCAGGATCAGCGAGGTCATGCCGAGCAGGAACAGCTCAGGCAGCATCGGCAACAAGTCGCTCCAGGTTCGAATCATGGTCGCTTTATCCTCAACCCGGGATGCCGATCAGCTTTGAAGTCGTGACGTGCTGCAGCAACGCTTCGACGCTGGTTTGCATGACCTGCACCAGCGGTTCAGGCCACAGGCCGATCAACAACACGAAAAAGGCGAGCGTTGACATGACGATCCACTCGCGAGCATTGAGATCCGTCAGTTCGGCCACGTGTTTGTTGGCGACGTCGCCGAAGATCACGCGCTTGACCAGCCAGAGTGTATAGGCGGCGCCGAGGATCAGCGTCAGGCCGGCCAGTGCGGCTACACCCAGGCTCATTTTCACCGTCGCCAGGATCACCATGAACTCGCCGACGAAACCGCTGGTGCCCGGCAAGCCGCAATTGGCCATGGCGAAGAACACGACGAAGGCCGAATACCACGGCATCGTATTGACCACGCCGCCGTAATCGGCGATCTGCCGTGAGTGCACACGGTCGTAAAGTACGCCGACGGCACCGAACATCGCGGCCGACACGAAGCCGTGCGAAATCATCTGCACCATCGCGCCCTGCACACCGAGCGCTGCGGTGTCGGCGGCGTTCTTGTCCAGCACCAGCGCGAAGGCGATGAACAGGCCGAGCGTCACGAAGCCCATGTGACTGATCGACGAATAGGCGATCAGCTTCTTCATGTCCTGCTGCGCCAGCGCCACGAAGCCGATGTAGACCACCGCGATCAGCGACAGGGTGATGATCAGCCAGGCGTATTCGGCAGCCGCGTCGGGTGCGATCGGCATGGAAAAGCGCAGGAAGCCGTAACCACCGACCTTCAGCATCACCGCCGCCAGCACCATGGAGCCGCCGGTCGGTGCTTCCACATGCGCGTCGGGCAGCCAGGTGTGTACCGGCCACATCGGGATCTTGACGGCGAAGGCGACCAGGAAGGCGAAGAACAGCCAGGTCTGTTCGGACATGCTGAGCGTCATTGCCTGCATGTCGGCCAACTGGAAGCTCTGGCCCTTCAGGTACAGGTAGATCAAGCCAAGCAGCATGAACACCGAACCGAGGAAGGTGTACAGGAAGAACTTCAGTGTGGCGTAGACGCGGCGCGGGCCACCCCAGATGCCGATGATGATGAACATCGGGATCAGCATGCCCTCGAAGAACACGTAGAACAGCAGCGCGTCCTGGGCAACGAAAACGCCGTTCATCAGCCCGGCCAGGGCCAGGAACGCGGCGACGTACTGGGTGGGTTTGTAGTCGATGCCCTCCCAACCGGCGATCAGCACCAGGACCGTGACGACCGACGTCAACACCAGCAGCGGCAAGCTGAAGCCATCGATGCCGAGGTGATAGTCGATGTTGAACGCGGCGATCCACGGCGTGCGTTCGACGAACTGCATGGCGCTGGTGGTCGTGTCGAAGTTCGCCCACAGTGGAAAGCACAACGCCAGCGTCGCCAGCGCGACGATCAACGCGAGCCATTTGGCCGCGCCGGCATTGCGATCGCCGGTGACCAGCACCGCGACCGCGCCGGCAATCGGCAGCCAGACGAATAGGGACAGCAGGGGCCAGTCGGCGATCATGGGTGGCTCATTGCAGCAGGGCGAAGGCGCCAACAATGACGATCAAGCCGAGGATCATCATGAAGGCATAGTGGAACAGGTAACCGGACTGCAGGCGGCGCACCACGTAGGCGATGCGCGACACCGTGCTGGCGGAACCATCGACCATCACGCCGTCGATCAGCGCCTGATCGCCGACGCGCCAGAAGACACTGCCCAGTCCCACACTGCCGCGCGCGAACAGCCACTGGTACAGCTCATCGAAGCCGTACTTGCGCTCGAGGATGCGTGGAATCGGGCCGAAGCCCTTGTGCAATTTGTCGGCAATAGACGGATTGAGCAGGTAGATGTAAGTCGCGACGCCGGCACCGATCAGCGCAAGCCAGACCGGCAAAGTGATGAAGCCGTGCAGCGCAAAGGCGATCGCTCCGTGTTCGAACTCGTGGGCCATCGCCGCCAGCGGTTCGCGGCCTTCGGCGACGAAGATCGCGCCGTCGAAGAAAGTGCCGAACAACATCGGGCCGGCGGTCATTCCGCCGATGATCAATGACGGGATCGCCAGCAGGATCAGCGGCAGCGTGACTACCCACGGCGTTTCGTGGGGCTTGTGGTCGCCATGACCATGGCCGTGCCCGTGATGGCCGTCGTCATGCCCATGACCGAAGCGTTCCTTGCCGTGGAAGGCGAGGTACAGCATGCGGAACGAATAGAACGCGGTGACTGCGACGCCGATCAGCAGCGAGTAGTACGCAAAGGTCGCGCCCGGACGATCGGCATGCTGCACGGCGATCAGAATCGCGTCCTTGGAGAAGAATCCGCTGGTGCCAGGAAAACCCATCAGCGCCAATGTGCCGGCCCAGGCGGTGATGAAGGTGATCGGCATGTACTTGCGGAGCCCACCCATCTTGCGCAGGTCCTGCTCGTGATGCATGGCGATGATCACCGAGCCGGCGCCGAGGAACAGAAGCGCCTTGAAGAAGGCGTGCGTCATCAGGTGGAAGATCGCCGCCGAATACGCCGAAGCGCCCAGCGCCACCGTCATGTAGCCGAGCTGCGACAGCGTCGAATAGGCCACCACGCGCTTGATGTCGTTCTGCACGATGCCGATGAAACCCATGAACAGCGCGGTGATCGAGCCGATCACCAGGATCGTCGAGAGTGCGGCCTCGGACAGCTCGAACAGCGGCGACATGCGCGCGACCATGAAGATGCCGGCGGTGACCATGGTTGCCGCGTGGATCAGCGCGGAAATCGGCGTCGGGCCTTCCATCGAGTCCGGCAGCCACACATGCAGCGGCACCTGCGCGCTCTTGCCCATCGCGCCGACGAACAGCAGCAGGCAGATCAGCGTCGGCACCGCCCAGACCACGTCGCCATAAGGGTTGAAGGTTTGCCCGACCAGCGTCGGCGCAGCGGCAAACACGGTGGCGTAATCGAGGCTGCCGAGATAGGCCAGAACCAGGCCGATTCCGAGCAGGAAGCCGAAGTCGCCAACACGGTTGACCAGAAACGCCTTCAGGTTGGCAAAGATCGCGGTCGGGCGCTTGTACCAGAAGCCGATCAGCAGGTACGACACCAGTCCCACCGCTTCCCAGCCGAAGAACAACTGCATGAAGTTGTTGCTCATCACCAGCATCAGCATGGCGAAGGTGAACAACGAGATGTAGCCGAAGAAGCGCTGGTAGCCGTCGTCATCGTGCATGTAGCCGATGGTGTAGATGTGCACCATCAGCGACACCGAGGTCACCACCACCATCATCGTCGCGGTCAGCGCGTCGACGAGGAATCCGACTTCCGCCTTGATCGAGCCGATCTCGAACCAGGTATAGATCGACAGGTTCACCGCCGGATGGGCGTCGAACGCGATCAGCTTGAGCACATACAGGCTGACCGCGGTGCTGACGGCGACGCCGAGGATGGTCACGCTGTGCGCGCCGGCGCGGCCGATCTGGCGGCCGAAGAGGCCAGCGAGGATCGCGCCGAGCAGCGGCGCCAGGGCGGCAGTGAGCAGCAGGGTCTTGGTGATCATCTCAGAGCCCATCGAGGCATTGGCAGCAAGCGAAGGTCATGCGATCTGGCGCTCCTAGCCCTGCAAGGTGTCGAGTTCGGCGACATTGATGGTGCGCCGGTTGCGGAACACGACCACCAGGATGGCCAGACCAATCGCGGCCTCGGCAGCGGCCACAGTCAGGATGAAAAACACGAACACCTGGCCAGCCATGTCGTCGAGATAGCGCGAGAAAGCGATGAAGTTCATATTGACGCTGAGCAGCATCAGTTCGATCGCCATCAGCAGCACGATGATGTTCTTGCGGTTGATGAAGATGCCGGCGACGCTGATGCAGAACAGGATCGCCGCCAGGATCAACCAGTAGGACAGGGGGATGTTGCTCATGCGCCGTGTCCCTCCTTGGATTCGCTGGCCATCTTGATCACGCGCAGCCGATCGCCCTTCTTCACCTGCGTCTGCTTGCTCGGATCCTGGGTCTTCATGCCCTCGCGGCGACGATGAGTCAGCGCGATCGCCGCCACGATGGCAACCAGCAGGATCACCGCGGCGATCTCGAAGGGGTAGACGTACTCGGTGTAGAGCAGGCGACCGAGGGCCTCGGTATTGCTGCCCTCGACCAGCGCCGGTGGCGCGGCGAACTTGTCGAGCCCGAAGTGGCGTGCGCCGAGCACGAAGATCATCTGCGCCGCCATGATCACCGCGACCAGCACGCCGACCGGCAGATAGCGCGCGAAACCCTCGCGCAGCGGCGCGATGTTGATGTCGAGCATCATCACCACGAACAGGAACAGCACCATCACCGCGCCGACGTAGACCAGGATCAGCGTGATGCCGAGGAACTCGGCGCGCAGCAGGATCCACAGCATCGCGCTGGTGAAGAAGGTCAGCACCAGGCTCATCGCCGCGTGCACCGGATTGCGCAGGGTGACGACGGCGCCCGCAGCCAGCAGCAGCAGCGTGGACAGGGCGAAGAACAGGATCAGCTCATAGTTCATGCGTGCGGTCTTCAGCGGAAGGGCGCGTCTTGCGCACGAGCGGCGGCGATCTCTTTTTCGAAGCGATCGCCGATGGCGAGCAGTTGCTGCTTGCTGACCACGTTCTCGCCGCGTTGCTCGAAGTGATATTCGAGGATATCGGTCTCGACGATCGAATCGACCGGACAGGACTCTTCGCAGAAACCGCAGAAGATGCACTTGAACAGATCGATCTCGTAGCGCGTCGTGCGCCGCGTGCCATCTGCCCGCTGTTCGGAATCGATGGTGATCGCCAGCGCCGGACAGACGGCTTCGCACAGCTTGCAGGCAATGCAGCGTTCCTCGCCGTTCGGATAACGACGCAGCGCGTGCAATCCGCGGAACCGGTTCGATTTCGGCGCCTTTTCCTCAGGGTAACGCAGCGTGTATTTGGGTCGGAACATGTAGCGACCGGTGACCGAAAGGCCGACCAGCAGTTCCTTCAGCATCAGGCTTTTCAGGTAGTGGGTGATGGCGCCCATAGCGAGTTCTCTCCGGCTCCTAGACGCCGCGTTCGACGATCTTGGTCACGATCAGGATCGCGATGACGGCGATCCATACGATGGTGATCGGGATGAACACCTTCCAGCCCAGGCGCATGATCTGGTCATAGCGATAGCGCGGGAAGGTGGCGCGGAACCACAAGTAGCAGAAGGCGAAGAATCCGGCCTTGGCGAACAGCCAGACGAAACTCGGCTCTCCCAGTGGTCCGCCAATCCAGCCCTGCAACGGCGACAACCAGCCGCCGAGGAACATGATGGCGGCGAGGAAGCTGACCAGGATCATGTTGGCGTATTCGGCGAGGAAGAACACCGCGAAAGCGGCGCCCGAATACTCGACATGGAAGCCGGCGACGATTTCCGATTCGCCCTCGGCGACATCGAACGGTGCGCGGTTGGTCTCGGCGACGCCGGAAATGAAGTAGATGACGAACATCGGCAGCAGCGGCAGCCAGAACCACTCGAAGAAGCCGGCGTTGCCCGCCTGCGCCAGCACGATCTTCTCGATGTTGAGGCTGCCCGAGGCGATGATCACGCTGACCAGCGCGAATCCCATGGCAATTTCGTAGGACACGATCTGCGCCGCCGAGCGCATGGCGCCAAGGAAGGCGTACTTGGAATTCGACGCCCAGCCGGCGAGCAGCACGCCATACACACCGAGCGAGGTCATCGACAGCAGGTACAGCAGGCCGGCGTCGATCTGCGACAGCGCGACGCCCTGGTCGAACGGGATCACCGCCCACGCCGCAAAGGCCGGCGCCAGTGTCAGCACCGGCGCCAGAAGGTAGAGGAACTTGTCGGCGTTGGTCGGAAGGACGATTTCCTTGAACACCGCCTTCAAGGTGTCGGCGAACGGCTGCGCCAATGCCAGCGGACCAATCTCGGTCGGACCCAGGCGCACCTGCATCCAGCCGATCACCTTGCGTTCGGCGAGCGTGAAGAAGGCCACCGCGATGATCAGCGGAACCGCAATCAGCAGGACCTTGATCAGCGTCCATACCAGCAGTAGCAGGTCATCCATTTTTCACCCGCTCGATCTGGATGCGCACGCCGGTGACCGGCAATGCAGCGGTTGAAGCAAAACCGGAGGCCACGCGGCAGACGCCGCGAGGAACTTCGGGCGAGGCCACGCAGGCAACCCGTTGTGCGCCAACCTTGACCTCGCCAGACTGACCGATACCCAGCGCCAGCGCGTCTTGCGGATGCAGGCGCAGTTCGCCGTTTTCCCCGAGCACGGTGCCTTGCAGCGCAGGTGCGCGGCGGACCACGGCATCGACACGGTAGATCGGCAGGTAACGCTGAACCACCAGCCCGTCGCCACTGGCAACCGCGACCGGCGAGGGCAATGCCGTCGCGTCCTCGACGATGCCGCCGCTGAGCAGCGGGCGTACCTTGGCGTGCAGCGTCGCAAACTCGTCGAAGTCGAAACCGGCAAGGCCGAGCGCAGCGCCGAGTGCGCGCAATACACGCCAGCCGGGCCGCGTCTCTCCGGGCAGTCGGGCGCCTGCCGCGACCGACTGCAGCGTGCCATCGACATTGACGTAACTGCCGTCGACTTCCGGGGCGAGCCCGATGGGAAGGATGACGTTGGCGCTGGATTCCAGTGTCGGATGCGCGAAGGCGGCAAACGCGAGCACGAAATCAGCCTGTCCGAGTGCGCCCATCGCCGCGGCGCCATCGGCGAAGTCCTCGGGCGCTTCGGCGCCGTAGAGCAGGTAGGCGCGGCGAGCGTTGCGCAGCGCATCGAGCGCGTTGAGACCTGGCGCCGCGCTGCTGCCTGATGCGCCACGGTGCGGCACGCAGCCAACGCGCCACGCAGCGGCGCCATTGGCGCCCTGCGGCATCTCGTCGAAGGCGCTGCCGCTGTTCTCCGCGATGAATCGGGCCACGCGGCGCAGCAACGAAGCCGCTGGATGACGTACGGCGTGGTCGCCGAACAATACGCGACTGGGTTCGTGCGCGTGCAGACTGCGGGCGATCGCCTGCGCCTGCTCCTGGTGAGTGGATCGGGCAGCCCATTCATCGATTTCGGCGCTGAAAACCACGCCGCGCAGTTGCGCCAGCGCTCGCGCCACGGCCGCGAGGTCGGCGACCTGTTGCGCGGGATCGCCGATCAGTTCGTGACCCAGGGAGAAGTGGTGATCGAACGCGAGCGGATTGATCGCGTGGATCTCGGCGCCGTGTTTCCACGCCTTGCGGATGCGGTGGCCCAGCAGGGGGGCATCGTGTCGCGGATGACTGCCGACCAGCAGCAGCGCGCGGGTGTGCGCGTATTCGGCCAAAGGCGCGGCGAAACCGGGCGCCACAGGCTGAACGCCATCGTCGCTGAAATCGAGTTGCTGCAATCGATGGTCGATGTGCGGCGATCCCAGGCCACGCGTCAGCGCCTGCAGCAGGAACAGCTCTTCGGCGCTGCAAGCGGCGCTGGTCAAAGCCGCCAGCTGATTGGCGCCATGGCGCGACACGGCTGCGCGCAGGCCATCGGCGGCGGCCTTGATCGCTTCATCCCAACTGACGTCGATCCATTGCCCGTCGCGCTTGATCCGCGGTGATGTCAGGCGCTCGCCGTGGGTCAGTCCCTGATGGCTGTAGCGATCACGGTCGGACAGCCAGTTTTCGTTGATCGTTTCGTTGTCGCGCGGCACCGTGCGCAGCACCTCACCGCGGCGCAGGTGCAGGTAAAGGTTCGAGCCCAGCGCATCGTGGTAACCGATGCTCTCGCGCGCGATCAATTCCCACGGCCGGGCACGGAAGCGGAACACCTTGTTGGTGAGCGCGCCGACCGGGCACAGGTCGATGATGTTTCCGGACAGCTCCGAGCGCAGCGAGCGACCGATGTAGGTGCCGATCTCGGTGTGTTCGCCGCGGAACATGCCGCCGAGTTCGGTGGTGCCGGCGATGTCGTCCATGAAGCGCACGCAGCGCGTGCAGTGGATGCAGCGCGTCATTTCGGTGGCCACCAGCGGGCCGAGATCCTCATCGGGAACCACGCGCTTGCGTTCTGCGAAGCGCGACACCGAGCGCCCGTAACCGATCGCCACGTCCTGCAACTCGCATTCGCCGCCCTGATCGCAGATCGGGCAGTCGAGCGGGTGGTTGACCAGCAGGAATTCCATCACGTTGCGTTGCGAGTCGAGCGCGCGCTTGCTGCGCGTGTAGACCTTCATGCCTTCCATGACCGGCGTGGCGCAGGCCGGCATCGGTTTCGGTGCTTTTTCGACATCCACCAGGCACATGCGACAGTTGGCCGCGATCGCCAGCTTGTCGTGGTAGCAGAAACGCGGAATCTGGATGCCGGCCTTGTCGGCGGCCTGGATGATCATCGCGCCCTTGGGCGCCTGCATGACCTGGCCATCGATCTCGATGTTGACCATGTCCGGGGCGGTCGGGGTGGTCGGCTGTGCGCTCATGCTGCACTCCTCAGCGCATCGTCCACGATCGATCGTTTGTGCGTCACGTAATACTCGAATTCGGGCCAGAACTGTTTCAGCATGCCTTGCACCGGCCACGCGGCCGCTTCGCCGAAGGCACAGATGGTGTGGCCCTCGATCTGTCCGGCGGCGCTCTTCAACAGATGCAGATCCTCGATCGTCCCAAGGCCTTCGCTGATGCGCTTCAGTACGCGATACATCCAGCCGGTGCCTTCGCGGCACGGCGTGCACTGGCCGCAGGACTCGTGGTAATAAAAGCGGGCGATGCGCGTCAGCGCGCGCACCATGCAGGTGCTGTCGTCCATCACGATCACCGCGCCGGAGCCGAGGCCGGAACCGGCCTTTTGCAGCGCATCGAAATCCATCGTGATGTCCATCATCACCGATGCCGGCAGCACCGGCATCGACGAACCGCCGGGAATCACGCCCTTCAGCTTGCGCCCGGGGCGCAGACCACCGGCCATTTCCAGCAGGTCGCGGAACGGCGTACCCAGCGGCACCTCAAAGTTGCCTGGATTGCGCACATGTCCGGACACCGAGAAGATCTTCGGACCGCCATTGTTGGGCTTGCCGATGTTCAAGAACCATTCGGCGCCATTGCGGATGATCGCCGGCACCGAAGCGAAGGTCTCGGTGTTGTTGATTGTGGTCGGCTTGCCGTACAGGCCGTAGTTGGCCGGGAAGGGCGGCTTGAAGCGCGGCTGACCCTTCTTGCCCTCGAGCGACTCCATCAGTGCGGTTTCTTCGCCGCAGATGTAGGCGCCGGCGCCGAGCGAGGCGTAGACGTCATAGTCGAAACCGGAGCCGAGGATGTTCTTGCCCAGCCAGCCGTGCTGATACGCCTCGGCGATGGCGGCATCGAAGCGTTCGAACGGCTCGTTCTGGAACTCGCCGCGCATGTAGTTGTAGCCAGCGGTAGCGCCCATCGCCCAACCGCCGATGATCATGCCCTCGATCACCGCGTGCGGGTTGAATCGCAGGATGTCGCGGTCATGGCAGGTGCCGGGTTCGGACTCGTCGGAATTGCACAGGATGTACTTGTTGCCCGGCGCGTTGCGCGGCATGAAGCTCCACTTGAGGCCAGTCGGGAAGCCGGCGCCGCCGCGGCCACGCAGTGCCGAGGTCTTCACCGTGTCGATCACCTGCTCGCGCGTCCAGCCCTCGGTGAGGATCTTGCGCAGCGCTTGGTAACCGCCCGATTTCAGATAGCTGTCATAGCTCCACGGCTGATCGAAATGCAGCGTGGTGAAGCAGACGTTGTGGGCCTGGGGTACGAGGCCAAGGGGATTCATCATGCTCGTCACTTCAGGGCGTCCAGGATCGCGTCGACCTTTTCCGGTGTCAGGTGTTCGTGATACTCGCCGTCGACCCACATCATCGGCGCGCGCACGCAGCCGGCCAGGCATTCTTCTTCTTCGATGAGGTGGATGCGGCCATCCGGCGTGCTTTCGCCGGTATGAATGCCGAGCTTGTGCTCGACGTGCTCGACCAGCTTGTCGGCGCCGTTCAGCCAGCACGAGATATTGGTGCAGATCGACACTTTGTGGCGCCCGCAACTGCCGATGTGGAACAGCGAATAGAAGGTCGCCACTTCGTAAGCCTGGGTGCTCGGAATGCCGAGGTAGGCGGCGACCGCAGCGATCAGTTCATCGGTCAGATGGCCCTGATTCTGGTTCTGGGCGATGCGCAGGCCAGCCAGCACGGCGCTGCGCTTGCGGTCGGCCGGGTACTTGGCGATCCAGGCGTCGAGCTGGGCGCGGCTGTCGGCGGACAGCAGCTCGCCTGCTTCCACAACTGCCGGAATTGCCTGCAGATGGCGGGCCTTCATCGATCAATCTCTCCGAACACGATATCCAGCGTGCCGATCACGGCGACCACGTCGGGCAACATGTGGCCGCGCACGATCTCGTCCATCGCCGAAAGATGCACGAATCCGGGTGCGCGCAACTTGACGCGGAAGGGCTTGTTGGCGCCGTCGGCGATGATATAAGCACCGAACTCGCCTTTCGGCGCTTCGACTGCGCAGTAGACTTCTCCCGCTGGCACCGAATAACCCTCGGTGAACAGTTTGAAGTGGTGGATCAGCGCTTCCATGTCGTCCTTCATCTCGACACGCGACGGTGGCGCCACCTTGAAGTTGCGCAGCATGACGTCGCCCGGATTGGCGCGCAGCCACTTGACGCACTGCTGCATGATGCGTGCGGACTGGCGCAGTTCCTCGACGCGGCAGACGTAGCGATCGTAACAATCGCCGTTGACGCCGACCGGAATATCGAACTCGACCTCGCCATAGGCCGCATAAGGCTGCTTCTTGCGCAGATCCCAGGCGATGCCCGAAGCGCGCAGCATCGGGCCGGTCATGCCCATGCGCAGCGCCATTTCCGGCGGCACGACGCCGATGTTGACGGTGCGCTGTTTCCAGATTCGGTTGTCGGTCAGCAGGGTTTCGTATTCATCGATCTTGTTGACGAAATCGCTGCAGAAGGCTTCGAAAAAGTCGAGCATCGTGCCTTCGCGCCACTCGTTGCGGCGTTTCAGGTCGGCGCCCTTGGTCCAGCGGCTTTCCTTGTACTTGGGCATGCGCTCGGGCAAGTCGCGATAAACGCCGCCCGGACGGTAGTAGCCGGCATGCATGCGCGCGCCGGACACCGCCTCGTAGGCATCCATCAGTTCCTCGCGCTCGCGAAACGCATACAGGAACAGCGTCATGGCGCCGAGATCGAGGGCGTTGCTGCCGAGCCACAGCAGATGGTTCAGGATGCGCGTGGCTTCGTCGAACAGCGTGCGGATGTATTGCGCACGGATCGGCGCCTCGATGCCGAGCAGGCGCTCGATGGCGCGCACGTAGGCGTGCTCGTTGCACATCATCGACATGTAGTCGAGGCGATCCATGTAGCCAATCGACTGGTTGTACGGCTTGGACTCGGCCAGCTTCTCGGTGCCGCGATGCAGCAGGCCGACGTGCGGATCGGCGCGCACCACGGTTTCGCCGTCGAGTTCCAGCACGAGGCGCAGCACGCCATGCGCGGCGGGATGCTGCGGGCCGAAGTTCATCGTGTAATTGCGGATCTCGGCCATCAGTTCTTTCCAGCGGCTTCGTTCTGCGCCTGCAGGTAGCGCGAGTCCTCGCGCACGACGCGTGGCACACCCACGCGCGGTTCGATCGACACCGGCTCGTAGACCACGCGACCTTTTTCGGGGTCGTAACGTACCTCGACATTGCCGATCAACGGGAAATCCTTGCGGAACGGATGCCCGATGAAGCCGTAGTCGGTGAGGATGCGGCGCAGATCCGGGTGGCCCTCGAAGATGATGCCGAAAAGGTCGAACGCCTCGCGTTCGAACCAGTTTGCGGAACCCCAGATATCGACCACCGAGGGAACCACCGGAAGGCCATCGTCGGCGGCGAAATAGCGCACGCGCAAGCGCATGTTGTGTTCGAGCGACAACAGGTGAACCACCGCGGCAAAACGGTTCGGAATGCCGGGCGGCCGCGGTCGGTTGTCCCAGGCGAAGCGGCCCGGGCCTTCGCCGAGCACACCGCGACTGAAGCCCTGGTCGGTCACGGCATCGGTTTCCCACTCGTCCTGGCCATAGGACAGATAGTCGACGCCACACAGATCGGTGAGTTGTTCGAAGCGAAACGCGGGGTCGTCGCGCAACGCCTTCATCACCTCGAGCACGCGATCGACCGCTACTTCGATGGTGTACTGACCGAGTGCATCGCGCACACTCAGGATGGCGTCGCCGAATCGGGACTGGATCTGCTCCAACAGCGGGTTGCGTAACTCGGACATGGAATGGGCTCTGGCCTGACTAGCGCGCAATCGTGTTGGTGCGGCGGATCTTGGCCTGCAACTGCAGGATGCCGTAGACCAGCGCCTCGGCGGTCGGCGGACAGCCGGGAATGTAGATGTCGACCGGAACCACGCGATCGCAGCCGCGCACCACGGAGTAGGAATAGTGGTAATAGCCCCCGCCGTTGGCGCATGAGCCCATCGAGATGACCCATTTCGGGTCGGGCATCTGGTCGTAAACCTTGCGCAGCGCCGGCGCCATCTTGTTCACCAGCGTGCCGGCCACGATCATCACGTCCGATTGCCGCGGGCTTGGGCGGAACACGACGCCGAAGCGGTCGAGATCGAGGCGCGCGGCGCCGGCATGCATCATTTCCACTGCGCAGCAGGCGAGGCCGAAGGTCATCGGCCACATCGAACCGGTGCGGGCCCAGTTGATCAGCAGATCCGCCGAAGTCACCGCAAACCCGCGCTCGATCAGCGGATTGTCCGCGTTCGGGCGCAGGATGTCGTCGACCGTGCCGATCGGCTCCGGGTTGTGAAAGTGCTCTTTCACTCCCATTCCAGCGCTCCCTTCTTCCATTCGTAGATGAAGCCGACCACCAGCAGGCCGAGAAAGATGCTCATCGACGCGATCGCCGCCCAGCCGAGTTCGTCGAGTACCACTGCCCACGGGAACAGGAAGGCAATCTCGAGATCGAAGATGATGAACAGGATGGCGACCAGGTAGTAACGCACATCGAACTTCATGCGTGCGTCTTCGAAGGCTTCGAATCCGCACTCGTAGGGCGACAGTTTTTCGCCCCCCGGTTTGCGTGGCCCGAGTACCGAGCCGGCGACCAGCAGCGACACGCCGATGACGGTTGCAACAACCAGGAATATTGCGATGGGGAGGTACTGCTGAAGATCCATGCCTGACCAGCTCCGGCTGAATTCAAACCCCTTGAAGCCGCAACCCGGCACGGGGCCGGGCTACGGAAGTATCAGATTGGTGCCGGCGGACGGACTCGAACCGTCACGGGTTGCCCCACTACCACCTCAAAGTAGCGTGTCTACCAATTCCACCACGTCGGCATTTGGAGTACTTAGATCCAGATCAAGTCTACTGCGGTTTGGCGTCGTCTTCGCCGGATTCGACGGCCGGTGTTTCGCTTGTTTGCGCCGACGGCGAGGCCGCTTCCGGAGCCGGAGTTTCCGCGTTCGACACCTCGGGAGCGCCCGCCGCGGGCACCTCGCTGGTGGTTGACGCCGACGGAACTTCGGAAGTGCCGCCTGCATCCGGTGCCGCCGGGACTTCACTGCCCGCAGCCGGAGCGGCCGGCGTGGGCAGTTGGCTCATGACACCGAGCTCGGCGGACGCATCGCGCACCGTGCCGATTCGCGTCTCGTAGACCGCCATGCCCATGCTCAGCACGAAGAATGCGACCGCCAGCCACTTGGTGGCCTTGGACAGGAAATTGGATGAACCGCGGGCACCGAAAACCGTGCCCGATGCGCCCGAGCCGAAGCCCGAGCCGGCAGCAGCACCCGAACCGCGCTGCAGCATGATGAACGTGATCATCGCGATCGCGATGACCAGGTAAACGACAATAAAAGCAATCTTCATAATGGTTTTTTACTCAACCGTCCTGGTTGGCTGCGCGACAGATGGCGTCGAACTCGGCCGGAATCAACGACGCGCCCCCGATCAGCCCGCCGTCGACATCCGGCTGGGCAAACAGGTCTGCAGCGTTGGAGCCTTTGACGCTACCGCCGTACAGGATCCGACAAAGACTGCCGAGCATAGCATCGCGATTCGCGATCGCGCTACGGATCAGCGCGTGCACGGTCTGCGCCTGCTCTGGCGACGCGGTACGTCCGGTGCCGATCGCCCAGACCGGCTCGTAGGCAATCACGGCACGCGCCAGCGACGCAATTCCGGCAGCATCGACCACCGCTTCGAGTTGGCGCAGCACCACAGTGTCGGTATCGCCACGCTCGCGCTCGTCGAGTGTTTCGCCGAGACACAGCACCGGCGTCAAACCGACCGATTGTGTGCGCAGGAACTTCGCGGCAACCACCGCGTCGGATTCGCCAAACACATGGCGACGCTCGGAATGTCCGACCAGCACATACTGGATGCCGAACTCGGCGAGCATGTCCGCCGAAACTTCGCCGGTGTAGGCGCCATTGGCATAAGCGGCGACGTTCTGCGCGCCGAGTCGCAGCGGCGTTCCGGCCGCACTCGCCTGCACCTGCGCCAGATGGACAAAGGCCGGCACCACGCCCACATCGACGTTGACGTTGACCGCGGCCACGCGTCCGGCAGCCTCCGTCCAGGTTTGAACGTCGGCGCGCGTGCCGTTCATCTTCCAGTTACCCAGAACCATCTTGCGACGCATCTGCCGGGCCCTCTCGCTTCGGCCGCGGACCATAGCGGGCATGGACTCGACGGATCAAGACGCGCTGGCCGTCACAGTCGGTTGCACAAGGCGTTTTCCTTGTCCTTTCGGCCGTCCGGCGCCTACAATGGGCGGCTGTCACGATCCAGGTCGGGATGCGGGTCCCATCGACTCCGTGCCGATGCTCTGCACCAGGTGTGCAAATCGCGACAGACCGCTTCGGCGCTGCACCTCAACGCAAAAGGGCAGCGGAAGCGGAAGCGCGTCTTGCTCGGTAGATCGGACTGAGGCAGTCCGTCCCACTGGGCTTGGCGTTTGTCCTCATCTACGACAAGGAGTTCGTCATGCCTCTGAATGCCACCCAGTCCGGCGCGATCATTGCTGCCCATCAGCGCGGCGCCGCCGACACCGGATCGCCGGAAGTCCAGGTCGCCCTGCTCACTGCGCGTATCGAGCAGCTGTCGGTCCATTTTGCCGATCACAAGAAAGATCACCATTCCCGCCGCGGCCTGCTGAAGCTGGTGAATCAGCGCCGCCAGTTGCTTGCGTACCTGAAGCGCAAGGACGACGCGCGTTACCGCGCGCTCATCGAGAAGCTCGGCCTGCGTCGCTGACGCGCCCGCTGCGAATCATCCGTTTCGAATCTACGCAAGGACATCCCCAGTGGCGAAGGTCACCAAGCAATTCAAGTACGGCGAGCACCTGGTAACTCTGGAAACCGGTGAAATCGCCCGTCAGGCAACTGCGGCGGTCATGGTCAGCATCGGCGATACCGTTGTGCTGGTCACGGCGGTTGCCGACAAGAAGGCCAAGGAAGGTCGCGATTTCTTCCCGCTGACCATCAACTATCAGGAAAAGTTCTATGCCGGCGGCCGTATCCCGGGTGGCTTCTTCAAGCGCGAAGGTCGTCCGACCGAGCGCGAGACGCTGACCTGCCGCCTGATCGATCGTCCGATCCGCCCGCTGTTCCCGGAGGGCTTCTATCACGACGTCCAGGTGATGGCGACGGTGCTGTCGATGAACCCGGACATCGACGCTGACATCCCGTCGCTGATCGGTGCCTCCGCTGCGCTGAGCTTGTCGGGTTTGCCGTTCGGCGGTCCGATCGCCGCCGCCAAGGTCGGTTATGCCGACGGCAAGTACCTGCTCAACCCGACCGCGACCCAGCTCAAGACCTCACAGTTGGAACTGGTGGTTGCCGGTACCGAAAAAGCGGTGTTGATGGTCGAGTCCGAAGCCCACCTGCTGAGCGAAGAAGTGATGCTCGGCGCGGTGATGTTCGGCCACAGCGAGATGCAGGTCGTCATCAACGCAATCCGCGAGCTGGTCGCCGAAGTGGGCACCACGCCGTTCGTGTGGAAGGCGCCGGTCGAGCTGTCGGCGCTGGAAGCCGCGGTGCGTGAAGTCGCCGAGGGCCCGTTGAACGCCGCTTACGACATCCGCGAAAAGCCGGACCGTCGCGCCGCGGTATCTGCAGCCAAGGCGGCAACGCTGTTGGCGCTGGGTGGAGAGAAGGCCACCGAGGGCGGCTGGACCGACGCCCAGGTCGCGCGCAGCTTCGAGAACCTGGAGTACGCGCTGGTGCGCAACCGCATCATCGAGGGCCGTCCGCGCATCGATGGTCGCGACAGCAAGACCATCCGTCCGATCGCGGTCCGCGCCGGCCTGTTGCCGCGCACCCACGGTTCGGCGCTGTTCACCCGCGGCGAGACCCAGGCGATCGTCACCGTCACGCTGGGCACCAGTCGCGACGCGCAGATCGTCGATGCCGCCGAGGGCGAATCGAAAGAAACCTTCATGCTGCACTACAACTTCCCGCCGTACTCGGTCGGTGAGATCAACTTCATGCTGGCGCCCAAGCGTCGCGAGATCGGTCACGGCCGCCTCGCCAAGCGCGGTGTCGTCGCGGCCATGCCGTCGATGGCGGACTTCCCGTACGTGGTGCGCGTGGTCTCCGAAGTCACCGAATCAAACGGTTCCAGCTCGATGGCCTCGGTGTGCGGTGCGTCGCTGGCCCTGATGGACGCCGGTGTGCCGATGAAGGCCCCGGTGGCCGGCATTGCCATGGGCCTGATCAAGGAAGGCGACAAGTTCGCCGTGATCAGCGACATCCTCGGCGACGAAGATCACCTCGGCGACATGGATTTCAAGGTGGCCGGTTCCTGGGAGGGCATCACTGCCCTGCAGATGGACATCAAGATCGACGGCATCACCGAAGAGATCATGAAGGTGGCGCTGACCCAGGCCCGCGAAGGCCGTCGCCACATCCTCGGCGAAATGGCCAAGGTGATCGACGCCCCGCGTTCGGAGATGAGCACCTACGCGCCACGCCTGTTCACCATGAAGATCCACCCGGACAAGATCCGCGACGTCATCGGCAAGGGCGGTGTCACCATCCGCGCGATCACCGAAGAAACCGGCGCGATCATCGACATCCAGGACGACGGCACGGTCACCATCGCGTCGAACAACCAGATCAACGCCGACGCCGCGCGCAAGCGCATCGAGCAGATCACCGCCGACGTCGAACCGGGCCGCATCTATGAGGGCAAGGTCGTCAAGCTGATGGACTTCGGCGCTTTCGTGACCATCCTGCCGGGCCGCGACGGCCTGGTGCACGTGTCGCAGATCAGCAACGAGCGCGTCGAGAAGGTCGGCGACAAGTTGAAGGAAGGCGACGTGGTGCGCGTCAAGGTGCTGGAAGTCGACAAGCAGGGCCGCATCCGCCTGTCGATCAAGGCTGTGTTCGAAGACGAGCAGGCGGCAACCGCCTGAGCGGAATCGACGCGACCCTGAAGTCGCGGAGCAAGGTCGAAAACAACGGGTCCTGCGGGGCCCGTTGTTGTTTGCGGGGGAGCCATTGGGGGCGCCGGCGCTCTCGTGGGTGCAGAGTCGTCTGCTCTTGTGGGTCCAGACTTGTCTGCTCTTGTGGGTCCAGACTTGTCTGGACGCTGTTGATTGCGGCACTTCGAAAGAGCGTCCAGGCAAGTCTGGACCCACCAAGGCTTATGGTCAGATCTGCACATCGCGGGGACGCTCATCACATGGCACCGAGCCACCCACTTGCCGTAAGCTGATCGCCTGACCTTCAGGCGGGACCCTTGGACGTGAGCGCGGTCGTCCGTTTTGCCGAGTACGAAGACATCCAACGCCTGCCCGAGCACGTCACGGGAGAAATCCTGTTCGGCCAGCTGCACACGCAGCCACGGCCGACTTCGCGGCATGCGGGGGTTGAGACCGGCATCGCCGCCGAACTCAGAAATCCATTCGGCATCGGCCGCGGTGGCCCCGGCGGCTGGGTCATCCTGGTCGAACCCGAGTTGCATCTGTCCGGGCATGTCATGGTCCCCGACCTCGCCGGCTGGCGCCGCGAGCGCCTGCCACTGATCCCCGACGGACCAGTTGAAGTGGTTCCGGATTGGGTGTGCGAGATCCTCTCGCCATCGACTGCGAACAAGGACCGCAAGATCAAACGGCCGCTCTACGGGAAACTCGGTGTCGGCCATGCCTGGTTGATCGATCCGAATGCCAAGACCATCGAGGTCATGCGCTTTGCCGATGGTCACTGGGTACTGCTCGGCACTTTCGGCGACGACGATTCGATGCGTGGCGAACCCTTCGACGCCGTGGCGATCGATCTCGCGCCGTTGTGGGCGTGGTAGCCGGAACCCGCGCTGACTGCGCTCTTGTGGGTTCAGACTTGACTTGACGCCGTTGATCCAGTCGCGTAGTTCGGAACCCTCGCGAAACGCGAGGATTCCGCCGTCGGGGATCGCGACACGTTCGACGGCGGAATCTTCGCCTGCGGCGAAGGTTCGCCCTACGACGAATGGCTTTCCGCGTACGCTTCGTTGCACTGCAGCATCCTGTTAGCATTCGCGCCACCTATCAGCTGGAGCGCGCCCGTGTCCGACCCCAAAGCCGCGTGGATGCCGGATTGGCAATCCATGCAGAAGCAGTTCTTCTCGGCGTGGACCGATGCCGCTCGAGGTGGCGCTGCACCGTCGATGCCCGTGCATGAAGGATTCGATGTCTGGTTGAAGCTGTTCAATCAGCAGAACTCGGGCAACGAAGTGCTCGACAAGGTGGTCGGCAGCGCCAAGCAGTTCGCCGAGTTCATGCAGGGTGTCGTCGGTCAGCTGGCGACCACGCGCCCGGATTTGGCCACGCCTGGCGTCATGCGCGAAGCGCTGGAGAAGGCCATGGGTGGCCTGACCGCCCACAAGAATCCGGTGATCGACGCCCTGCGCGGCATCACCAGCGAAGGAGCGAAAGGCTTCGAGGACATGTACCGCGAGTGGATGAAGGTCGCCAAGCCGCTCGAGTCCGACGCCCGCAACTACCTGTCGATGCCCGCGTTCGGCATGAATCGCGAATCGACCGAGCGCCAGCAGGCGCTGATGCAGGCTTTCGCTGATTACCAGGACCAGAACACGCGCTACAACACCTTGATGTTCAAGGCCAGTCGACTCGGCCTCGACAAGTTCGAATCCAAGCTCGCCGAGCGCAGTGAGCCGGGTCGCGAGATCACCAGCATGCGCGGCCTGTACGATGTTTACGTCGACGCCGCCGAAGAGGGCTACGCCGAAGTCGCGCTGTCGGATGAATTCCGCGAGGTCTACGGTGCCATGGTGAACGCGCAGATGCGCGTGCGCCAGATGATCCAGGGTGAGGTGGAGCGCTCCACTGCCGCGCTCGGTATTCCGGGCCGCACCGAGCTCGACTCGGTGCACAAGCGCATGCACGATTTGCGCAAGCGCGTGGCGGACCTGGAGGAAAAGCTGGCCGCGCAGGCAAACACTGCACCGGCTGAGGCGGTGACACCGACCGCTGCACCGAAGCCGCCCAAGGCTGCAGCACCCGCCAAGCCGAAGGCCGCCGCAAAGCCCAAAGCTGCCGCCAAGGTCAAGCCAGCGGCTGCAAAGAAGGCACCGGCCGCGGCCGCGACGCCGGCGGTCAAGAGCGTTGGCGCCGCAGCGCCGAAATCGTCCACTCGTCGTAGCCGGAGCTGATCGCCATGGGCCCTTTGCGTATCGACCCCAAATCCGCTTTCGAGGAAGTGGTCCGCTACAGCCAGAAATTGACCGCCGGCGCCGACGTGCTGCGCAAGGTCGATGATGTCGAGTACGGTGCCACCGAAAAGGAAGTCATCTACCGCGAAGACAAGGTCGTGCTGTATCGCTTCAAGGGCGATCGCGCACCGACCAACAAGACGCCGACGCTGATCGTCTACGCGCTGGTGAATCGCCCGTTCATGACCGATCTTCAGGCTGACCGCTCGCTGGTGCGCAACCTGCTGGCGCTTGGCGAAGACGTGTACCTGATCGACTGGGGTTATCCCGACGCCGCCGACCGCTACATCTCTCTGGATGACTACATCAACGGCTACATCCGGCGTTGCACCGACGCCGTCGCCAAGCGCCACGGCCTGAAGGCGATCAACATCCTCGGCGTCTGCCAGGGCGGCGCGTTCTCGCTGTGCTTCGCCTCGATCTATCCGGAGAAGGTCAAGAACCTGATCACGATGGTGACGCCGGTCGATTTCCACACACCGGACAACATGCTGTCGCATTGGACGCAGGGCATGGATGTCGATCTGTTCGTCGACACGCTCGGCAATGTGCCGGGCGATTTGATGAACTACTGCTACCTGACGCTCAAGCCCTTCCGCCTGAACCACCAGAAGTACGTTGGCCTGGTCGATATCCTCGACGACAAGGCCGAACTGGAGAACTTCCTGCGCATGGAAAAGTGGATCTTCGACTCGCCGAATCAAGCCGGTCAGGCGTTCCGCGAGTTCATCCGCGATTTCTACCAGGGCAACAAGCTGGTCGAGGGCGGCCTCAAGATCGGCGACAAGGATGTCGATCTGAAGCGCGTCACCATGCCGGTTCTGAACATCTACGCCGAGCAGGATCACCTGGTTCCACCCAGTGCATCGATCCCGATGAAGAATCTGGTCGGCACCAGGGACTACACCGTGCTGGCGTTCAAGGGCGGCCACATCGGCATCTACGTGTCCGGTCGCGCCCAGCGCGAAGTGGCGCCGACCATCCACAGCTGGCTCGGCAAGCACGCCTGAGAGCAGTGAGGGTGAACAGGGAGTCGCGAGTGGCGGGG
>CALEZI010000108.1 GCA_937928755.1 uncultured Rhodanobacteraceae bacterium
CATCTTGACGCCACCGTCGTGCTGAGCCGCAACATCGCCTCGCTGGGTATCTACCCGGCGGTCGATCCGCTCGATTCGACCAGCCGTCAGCTCGACCCGAACGTCATCGGCAACGAGCACTACGACACCGCGCGCCGCGTGCAGTCGACGCTGCAGCGCTACAAGGAACTGAAAGACATCATCGCGATCCTGGGCATGGACGAACTGTCGGAAGAAGACAAGGCGACCGTCTCCCGCGCGCGCAAGGTCGAGAAGTTCTTCAGCCAGCCGTTCCACGTCGCCGAAGTGTTCACCGGCAGCCCGGGCAAATACGTCACGCTGAAGGAAACCATCCGCGGCTTCCGGATGATCGTCGACGGCGAAGTCGACCACCTGCCGGAACAGGCCTTCTACATGGTCGGCGGCATCGACGAAGTGTTCGCCAAGGCGAAGGAAATGGGCGTGGCCGCGTAAGCGGCCACGCTTGGAAAAAGGAAAAAGGAAAATGGAAAAAGGGAGAGCGACACCGGCTCTGGCTTGAACCCTTTTCCATTTGAGCGAGCGCAGCGAGCGATCCTTTCCTTTTTTCCTCTACTTGCGACAAGGAACTGGAAAACGGAAAAGGGGAAAAGGAAAAGGGAAGAGCGGCTTCAGCTTCGGCTTGAACCCTTTTCCATTTGAGCGAGCGCAGCGAGCGATCCTTTCCCTTTTTCCTCCACTTGCTACACAGGCCGAACAGAGCGAGTCCCACCACCATGAGCACCATCCGCGTCGATGTCGTCAGTGCCGAAGCCGAGATCTTCAAGGGCGAGGCCAAGCTGGTGGTGGCCACCGGCGAAATGGGCGAACTCGGCATCGCGCCGCGTCATGCGCCGTTGATCACCCGCCTGAAGCCGGGCCAGGTGCGCATCATTCAGCCCAACGACGAGGAACTGTTCCTGTACGTCTCCGGCGGCATCCTCGAAGTGCAGCCTAGCGTGGTGACCATCCTGACCGACACCGCCGTGCGCGCTGCCGATCTCGACGAGGCCAAGGCCAGGCAGACCAAGGAAGACGCCGAGAAGGCCATCCTCAACCGCACCGACGCCATGGAAGTCGCCGAAGCCCAGGCGCAACTGGCCCAGGCCGTCGCCCAGTTGCAGGCCCTCGAACGCCTGCGCAAGACCCTCAAGCACTAAGCATCAGGTAGAGCGGAGCTTGCTCCGCTGCTTCACAACAAGGCCGGCGAAAGCCGGCGTTGTTGTTTACAGGCCCCGCGCAAACATTCTCATGTTGGAGCGACGTGTACGTCGCGAACCCCGGTGCTGCCAGGTGTTTGAAGCAAGCATCCGGTGAACGCGCTGCACGCATCGACGCGGCGCGAAGTCTCGCCGATACTTCGGCGCCTTGCGTCACGATGCGATGGTTGATGCCTTCTCCCCGCTCCGAGGTCAGCGCGCGTTGGCGTCGATCCATGCTTTTGCTTGTGCTGGTCGGATTGGCCGCGGGATTGGCGGTCTGGCACGTTTCGAGGTCTGCACCGACGATTGCGACCGAGCGCCCTGTAGGCTCCGCGGCACCGGAGTCGCCCGGGTCAGACGCGGCGCCTGTAGTCGACCGGGAGCGGATCGAGGCGCCCGAAACGCAAGCGCGGTCCGTCCCGTCGATGCCCGATCGGCTCCAGCCGAATGCATCGCCTGCCTCCGGACAGCGCGGCTTCCGCGCCACCCCCGAGCAGCGAATGGCCGATTTGCTGGCCTCAGAGCGCCGACAATCTGCTCGCGTTGCGCGATGCGTTGCATCAGCGCGCGGCAGCGGGCGATGCCGATGCGGCCAACCGCTTGGCCGACATCTACGGCGAATGCGAAGGTGTACAGTGGATGGAGCAGGAATTCGCGAGACCTGCGCAGACGATGGCCGGCGTCTGGCCCGGATCCTCCGCGGAATCGCGTGATCCGCGCCGACTTGCGGAGCTTGCCATCGGCCAGCAACGCTGCCGCGGGGTCATCCCTGCAGGGGATCCAAATGCGGCAAGGGTCGAAATGCTGCGCGCGCTGAAAACGCTGCAGGCATTGGCCCGTGAGTTGGGCTACCCGGGAATCCTGCCGACGGACGCGAGCGGGTGGCAGAGGCCCGAGGTGCGCGACGAATGGGCGCGCAGCGAGGCGCTCGCCCTGCTGGCCGACGGAACGCCGGAGGCGCTGCTCGGCCTCAGCGACTCGATTGCCGGCAATACCACCCATTATTCGGCAGAAGCCTGGTTGCTGGCCGCCTGTGATCTCGGATATCCGTGCAACATGCCGGTTGCCTACACGCGTGGCTGGTGCGTTCAGTACGGTATGGGTTGCGATACATCCGGCCGGCTCGAATTCACCCGGCAACTGTCCACGCCACGTCAGTGGCGGCACGCGCAGGCGCAGCGCGACGAAATCCTGGCGCACTTGCGCAATGGTCGAATCGACGCTCTGATGCGCCCCGCCGACGGCGCTCCCGGAGGTGGCGGTTGAAGCGCTGGCTCGCGGGCGCGATGTTTGCCTTCGGCGTGTTGGCGGCCGCCGGTTGGCTACTGTTACGCCAGGGTCGGCATGAAACTTGGCCGGCATCCGGTACTGCGGAGGCTGCGGCAGAAGCGACGTCGTCGTCGCCGGCACGGCAAGTCGCCGCGGCGACATCCGCGTCGCAGCCTGACGACGGCGCAATCGCGCCACGAATGTCAGCCGAAGTCCGCGACGCAGTGCCTGCCGGCATTCGCGAAAGGAGCGCCGCGCGGGCACGCCTGAGCGCGGCCTGGGCCTGCCTGGATGCGCGCGACCTCGACCCCGGTGCCCCGACCGAGATCTGGTCGACCTTGACACCCGAACACCAGCGCCGGGCCGAGCAAGACTATGCGCAGGTGATTGCCTGGGCCGAGCAGAACTGCCGGGATTTGCCACCCGAACTGCTCGAAAAGGATGGTCGGCTATCGCTGCCCGACCTGCTGGCGTTGGCGAGCACCGCCCCCGACGACCCGCACTGGCAACTGGCTGCGCTGGTGCGCGAGCGCAAACAGACCCATGATCCCGCCAGCGTCGACGGCGTGCGCGTGGCACTCGAAGCGCTGCTGCGGTCCGCGCTGGTTGCACCCGCGGCCGAGGAAATGCAGCTGATCGGCGCGCTGGTCTCGACGCAAGGACCGCCCGACGCACTCGGCCAGGGCTCCGGGGCCCACTGGGATGTCCGGCGTATGGTCTGGGCGCTGGCCGCCTGCGACCTCGGCGCCGATTGCGGGCCGCGCTCGCCGGTGCTGGTGCAGCTCTGCCTGCAGTCGCTCTTATGCGGCTATCCGAACCTGGAAAGCGCGGTGATTGACGGCGTCTGGCCGCAGGGCATGAGCGCGACACTGCAGGAAGAGCGTCGGCGCCTGGTGCAACGTTTGCGCCACACTGGCGGTGTCGGCGTGTTCGATCCGGTTCAGCAACCGCCGGGCGGTGGCTGACGCGACGCCTCGGCAGGCTCGTGTACCGCGCGCTTCCATCACGCCGAGCGCTGCTTTTACCTGCTGCAGGACCGAGTTAACGTCGCAAGCTTCGCGGGTGGTCGCGGGAATGCTCGCGGGGCAAGCCCGCTCCCACAGGTGGGTTGCTTGCGCCAGGCACCGGGTGAACTCGCGTTCGCGCACAATCCGACACGGTCGCGGGGTCGCCATTCAACCACCCTTGGTCGGTGCACCCGCGTGGCAGGATTTGGCAGCCTGTTTCCAGACGAAGGCCTCCATCTCGGTGCCTTGGCCGGTAGCTAAAGCGGCACGCCCCGCTTATTTGCCTGGGCTCACCCGCGCTCGCAGTCCTGGCGCGGCGTTCTCGAATCTGAGCGTGGCGCCGTGGTGTTGGGCGATCGCCCGCGCCAGCGCCAGCCCGATGCCGATGCCGGGCGTGCTGCGCGCGGGGTCGGCGCGAAAGAAGCGCTCGCCGAGGCGCGTCAGCAGTTCTTCGGGAACGCCTGGGCCGTGATCGCGCACGCAGAGCTCGCCATCGGCATCGAGGCGGACATCGACGTCGCTGTGGCCATGGTTGAGCGCGTTTTCGATCAGGTTCTGTACCAGTTGGAACCACAGATGGCGGTCGCCGCGGATGCGCACCGGTTGCAGTTCCGCGCGCAGGGAATGACCGGCAGCGGCAGCCACCGGGGTGTACAACTCGATCGCGTCGGCGACCACGCGATCGAGTTCGCAGTAGTCGCCGCCGCGTTCGAATCCACCCGCCTGCAGTTTGGCCAGTCGAAGTAGCGCGGCGAAGGTGCCGAGCAACTGATCGATCTCGCTCAGGCTGGATTCGATGGCCAGGCGCGCCGCGCCATCCAGCCCGCTGCGATGGGCGAGTTCGTCCAGATGCTGGCGCGCCGCCTGCAACGGGCGACGCAAATCATGCGCGAGGTGGTTGCTGACCTGGCGGGCGCCATCGACCAGTCGTTCGAGGTCGGCGAAGGTGCGGTTGAAGCGCTCGGCCAGATCGTCGATCTCGTCCTGATGCGGCGAGATCAGCAGCCGTCGCGCAAGATCGCCGGCGCGGATCGCTTCGGCGTCCAGCGCCAGGCCGCGCAGGCGGCGGCGCAGGCGTGCGCTGAACCAGGTTGCGGCGAGTGCCGAGAGGGTGAACATCGCCAGCACCGTCCAGCCCAGTTGCAATGCCAGCGAACGGTCGAAACTCGCCAGCGGCGAACGGCGGCCGACCAGCAACCAGCGCTGACCGAACAAGCCGAACACCTGGCCCTCGGCGTGCTCGCCGTCGTCCGCGGTGAACTCGGCCCATGCGCGGTCCTCGCGCGTCACGCTGATCGGCCACTGCGCCATCGAGCCGGCCAGGATCGCACCGTCGGCGTCGATCAGCAGGTACAGCGTGCTCGGGTCGAGCTGGCGCGCAAGACGCTGCTCGATCGCGTCGATCAGCCCGTCGATGCCGTGTTCATGGAACTCGACTTCGAGGTCCCAGCTGTCGCGCTCGATCGCGGCGTGCACTTGTTCGCGGATATGGTCGACCGCCTCGCGGTAGATCGGCCACAACAGCACGCCCGAGAGTGCCGCCAACAACAGCGGCAGTGCGACCGCGAAGCGGAAGAATGCGCTGCGTCGGTATTGCCGCCGCTGCATTCAATCCACCTCCAGCCCGAGCCGGTAGCCAACTCCGCGGACGGTGTGGATCAAGGCGACCGTGGCGTCCTTGTCGATCTTCTGGCGCAGGTTGGAGATATGCACGTCGATGACGTTGGTCTTGGGGTCGAAGTGATAGTCCCAGACCGCTTCCAGCAGCATGCTGCGGGTGACCACCTGATCGTGGTGACGCATCAGGTACTCGAGCAACTGGAACTCTTTCGGTTGCAGGTCGATGCGCCGTTCGCCGCGGCGCACGCTGCGCTTCAAGCGATCGAGTTCGAGATCGGCGACGCGCAACTGGGTGGTTTCGCCGCTGGTCCCATCGCCGCCGCGCGGACGCCGCAGCAGGGCCTCGATGCGCGCCAGCAGTTCCGCCAGCGCAAACGGCTTGACCAGGTAGTCGTCGCTGCCGGCGCGCAGGCCGTCGACGCGATCATCGACGTCGCCGAGCGCACTCAGGATCAGCACCGGCGTGGTGATCTTGCTGGCGCGCAGGGTGCGCAGGATGGTCAGGCCATCGACCGTCGGCAGCATGCGGTCGAGCACGACCAGATCGAAGGCTTCGGTGGTGGCCAGAAACAATCCGTCGCGGCCGTTGCCGACGGCGTCCACGGTGTAGCCGGACTCGCGCAGCGCGCGTTCGATGAACTCGCGGGTATGGCGGTCATCCTCGACGATCAGCACTCGCATGGTCACGCTCCGTCGGCAGAGGTCAGGGGTTGAAGACGATCGGAACCTGGACCCAGACGCGCAGTTCCGGGTCGTCGCTGCGATACGGTTCGAAACGCCAACGCATGACTGCGGCAAGCGCGGCTTTGTCGAGTTCGCTGCTGCCGCTGCCGATCAGCACCTCGGTGAACACCACGCTGCCATCCGGCGCAACCTTGGCGGCGACATGCGTGGTGCCCTGCTGCTGGCGTCCAGCGCTGTTCTTCGGACGTTCCGGCGGCACCATGAGCACCGAGACCAGTGCCTCCCAGCGGCGTTCGTCGGCATTCGCGGCGCTGCCGGCGGGTCGCGATAGCGCCGGCCCGGTGTCGTGGGGCAAATCGCGCGGCGCCAGTTCGCCGATGCGACTGAAGTCGAGCGCGCGGATGCTGCCGATGCGACAGTCGTGGCCATTGCGCGTGAGGATGCTCGACCAGCGCGCGCGCAGCATGTTGCGGCCGGGCCGCTGGTAATCGGCGATGCGCAGGAACAACTCCTGGCGCAGCCCGTAGCAGCGCTCGCGCAGATCGATCAGATAGGGTTCCTCGCGCCCGAGCCACAACACGAGGGCGCGATCGCTGATCGGTTGCCAGTAGTGCAACCGGTAAAAGCGCACCGAGTCCTGAGGCTCGCTGGCGATCGCCGCAAAACGCTGGTAGGTCGCGTCGATTTCGGCTGCGGACGGCGCCGCATGCGAGACCGGCGCGCAACAGGCCGCCAGCAGCAGCCACAGCCACGCCGTTGTCCTCAAGACTGCATTGTCGCGACTGCGGCCGATCATGCCCGGCACCATAGCAAGCGGACCCTGTGGTGCGACGCTGCGCGGCATTAATGGAAGTTCATGTGGGCGATGGCCGCTCTCTCGAAGCGGCGCCGCTGTCGTAGGAGCGACGTGTACGTCGCGACCAGCGAAGCGGAATGCTGCGGTCGCGACGTGCACGTCGCTCCTACAACGACAACGCGTGGCCGATCGCCGCCAGCGCCAGTGCCGAGTAGACCGCGGCGACGGCATCGTCGGCCATTGCGCCGAGGCCGCCGCCGAGTTCGCGGTCGAGCTTCGAGGCGGGCCATGGCTTGACGATGTCGGCGATGCGGAACAGCAGAAAGCCGCTGCCGAGGAAGGCCAGCCACGACCACGGGTGCAGCGCGAACGGCCAGGTCAGTGCACCGATGGCGAGGGTCAGCCACTGGCCGACCCATTCATCGACGACGATCGGTGCCGCGTCATCGGTATCCAGCGCACGGCAGGCCCAACTGCTCGCCGGCACGCCGATGGCGAACACAGCCACGATCAGCGCCAGGCTCCAGGCCAGCGGCCATGCCGAGGCATCGGCGAGCCAGTACAGCAGGACTGCCGCCGCCGAGCCGGTGGTGCCCGACGCCCATGGCGACAGGCCACTGCCGAAGCCGCAGGCGATCAGCCCCAACGGGTGAGTGAGCAGTACGCGCGCTTCGCGGCGGACATCGCGGCTCACGAGAAATGCTCGTATCCGCCGACCGGTGGCGCTGTCAGTCGACCGTCGGCATCAATCAGGTGTACGCCTTCGCCGGGCCCGAAGCTGCCGATGCGGGTCAGCGGCGTGTGCGTTTCCGCCGCAATCGCGACCAGGCTTTCCTCGTCTTGCGGGGCAATCGCGAAACACAATTCGTAGTCGTCGCCGCCCAACTGCAGCGCCAGGCGCTGGCGCGGATCTTCGAACAGCGTCGACAGCGCCCGCGAGGTCGGCAAAGCTTCGCTGTCGAGCACCGCGGCGAGACCGCTGGCTCGGCAAACATGGCTGAGGTCGGCGGCGAGGCCATCGGAAACATCGATGCAGGCATGCGCGATACCGCGCAGTGCCTGTCCCAGCGCCACCCGCGGCGTCGGTCGCGCCAGTCTCTGCTCCAGTCGCGTGCGCGCCAGCTTGCGTTCGCCGCTGCGGCTGTCGCGGCCGTCGGTGCGCAGCGCCAGCGCCGCCGCCGCATCGCCGAGGGTACCGCTGACATACACCGCGTCGCCGCTCTGCGCGCCATCGCGGCAGATCGCGCTGCCCGCGGGCAAACTGCCGACGGCGGTCAGCGTCAACGCCAGCGGTCCGCGCGTGGTGTCGCCGCCGACCAGCGCCACGCCGTGCGCCTTCAATAGCGCCAACAGTCCGGTCAGCAGTGGCTCGACAAAGCCTGGATCGAGGCTGGGCATGGTCAACGCCAGCGTGCAATAGCGCGGCGTCGCGCCCATCGCTGCAAGATCGCTCAGGTTGACCGCGGCAGTCTTGTAGCCGATATCCGCCGCCGCCGCATCCAGCGGGAAATGCACGCCGGCGACCAGCGTGTCGGTGGTGATCACGCACTCCTCGCCCGGCGCGAAACGCACTATCGCAGCGTCGTCGCCGATGCCGCGGACAACGCCCGCATGCGCTGGCACGCGGGCGCGCAGGGCGTCGATGAAGGCGAATTCACGCATGGGCGCTTGCATCGGGAATCTCGCAGAGGGCTGCAACAGCATTGTCCGCAAAGGACGCAAAGGACGCAAAGGAAAGCAAGGGCACTGGACCATGTGTGGCTGCGGGCAGACGCCGTCCACCAAACTCATCGCTCTCTTTGCGTTTTTTGCGTCCTTTGCGGACAAAAAACCGCTCGCAAGTTCGCCGACTGTCCGTCGCAACGACAAGCGCTCAGGCCGGTGCTGCCGGGACCCGCCGGTTGGCGGGGAGTCAACGCCCCTGCAACTCTGCGCTGCGTGCACGCCGCGCCAGTTTGTCGAGCACGCCGTTGACGTAGGTGTGGCCGCCCTCGGCGCCGAAGTCGCGGGCGAGCTCGATCGCCTCGTTCAGCACCACCCGGTAGGGCACGTCGAGCCGATGCAGCAGTTCGAACGCGGCCAGGCGCAAGGTCGCACGTTCGATGGCGTCGATTTCGTCGATGCGACGGTCTGCGAATGGCGTGATCGCCGCATCCAGTTCCGCCAGATGCGCTTCCACGCCGAGCAGCAGTTCCGAAAAGTAGGCGCCATCGGCGATCGCCATGTCCTGCTCTTCGTTGAACTGCTCGATGATCCGGTTCATCGAGCCGCCACCGATCTGCCATTGGTAAAGCGCCTGCAGCGCGCGACGTCGCGCACGGGCGCGCTCGGGGAACGGCTTGCTCGGCTTCATGCCTGCGACTCCAGCTGAACCAGCAGATTGAGTTGCTCGATGATGGCCATGGCGGCGTCGGCGCCCTTGTTGCCGGCTTTGCCGCCGGCACGATCGAGCGCCTGTTCCATGCTGTCGGTGGTGAGCACGCCAAAGCCGACCGGCAGGCCGTGATCGAGCGCCACTTGCATCAGGCCGTTGGCGGCACCGCCGGCGACATAGTCGAAATGCGCGGTATCGCCGCGAATCACGCAACCAAGCGCCACGATGGCCACATAGCGGCCGCTCGCCGCCAGTTTGTCCGCCGTCAGCGGCAGTTCGAATGCGCCGGGAACGCGGATCAGGCTGAGGTCATCGTCATCGATGCCATGGCGCAGCAGGGCGTCTCGTGCACCATCGACGAGTCGGCTGACCACCAGGTCGTTGAATCGCGACGCCAGCAGCGCGATGCGCCCGGCCGGTCGGGAGAAATCACCTTCGATGCGTTGCATGCCATCGATACATCCATGTCAGGGGGGCGAGAGTCTACGGGCAATGAGGGTGGCATGTATTGCTGATGGGGCACGGGGCACGGGCATGGGGCACGGGGCATGGGGAATGGGAAAGGCTCGCAGCGAGCCGGCTTTTTGTGGGTCCAGACTTGTCTGGACGCTTCTGTGCGCCCTCGGAGGCGCAGACAATGCGCGCGGTACCAGTCCGTGCTGCGTGATGCCAGGGCCCGATAGCTGATCGTAACTGCGGGGAGATTCGAGCCTTCCGGCCCTATGCCACGTCCGGAAAGAACAGCGTCCAGACAAGTCTGGACCCACCAAAGGCGCGCACTGCGCGAGCCTTTCCGTGCCCTCGTGCCCTCGTGCCCTCGTGCCCTCGTGCCCTCGTGCCCCTTTCCATTTGACCTCTCAACCCTCTCTGGCGCACGCTGATGTCGCCACGACCACAAGGCCGCTTGATGAACCCACCGTTGCACGGCTCGCACCTGGAAGAACTGCTGAATGCGCTCACCCATGGCGTGGGCGCGGTAGTGGCGCTGGCGGCGGGCGCGGTGCTGATCACGCTGGCGTCGATTTACGGAGACCGCTGGGCGGTCATCGGTGCGTCGGTCTACGGCGCCTCGCTGCTGTTGTTGTACCTGGCGTCGACGCTCTACCACGCGGTCAGCCACGAGCCGACCAAGTCGCGGCTGAAGGTGTTCGATCACTGCATGATCTACGTGCTGATCGCCGGGACCTACACGCCATTCACGCTGACCAGCCTGCGCGGACCGTGGGGCTGGACCCTGTTCGGCTTGATCTGGGGCCTGGCGGTCGCCGGCATCATCTTCAAGTTGTACTACACCGGCCGCTTTCGCTGGTTGTCCACCGGGATCTACCTGGCCATGGGCTGGTTGGTGATCATCGCGATCGAGCCGCTGATGAAGTCTCTGCCGCAGGGCGCCTTTGCATGGTTGATGGCCGGCGGCATCGCCTACACGTTGGGTACGATCTTTTACATGAGTCGTCGACTGCCTTATGCCCACGCCATCTGGCACGCCTTCGTGCTGGCCGGGAGCGTCTGCCACTTTGCCGCGGTGTTGATTCAGGTGATGACGCCGACGGCATCGACCGGATCCTGATTCGATCGATTGCGCAAGCGGTCCGGAACTTTCCTCTCCAGCGGCGGTCAGTGGGCCTTCGACCGCTCAACCGGTCGCCCGCCAACGAGGAGAAAACGATGCGCAATGGGTACTGGGTGGCCGCGTTCGGCTTGTTCGTCAGCACCGGGCTTGCGGCACAGGACAAGCCCGAGGACGTGATCGCCGCATCGCTGAAAACGTTGAATGCCGAGATTCGTGTCGACAAGATTCGCCCGGCACCCATCGCCGGGCTGTACGAAGTGACCCTGTCCGGCCAGGTCGTTTACGTCAGCGCCGATGGCCGGTATCTGGTCCAGGGCATGATCATGGACATTCCCGGCAAGATCGACCTGACCGAACAGCGCCGGTCCGAGCTGCGTCGCGACCTTCTGGCCAACGCGCCGGTGAGCCAGCGCATCGTTTTCAAGCCCAAGGGCGACGTCAAGCATCAGGTGGCCGTGTTCACCGACATCGATTGCGGTTATTGCCGCGAACTGCACAAACACATGGCCGAGTACAACGATCGCGGCATCCAGATCGAGTACATGATGTTTCCGCGGGCTGGTGTTGGTTCCGAGTCCTACCGCAAGGCGGTCGCCTCCTGGTGCGCCAAGGACCAGCAGGACGCACTCACCAAGGCCAAGGCGGGTGAGGATCCGGGCAACGCAACCTGTATCAATCCGATCGAGGCGCAATACAATCTCGGCCAGCAGATGGGTGTGACCGGTACGCCGACGCTGGTATTCCCGGATGGCAGCGTGGCGCCCGGTTATGTCACTCCGGACCAGTTGGAACAGCGCCTGATGGCCATGCAGGCCAATGCCGCGCCAGTCGCCGACAAGAGCAAGTGAGCTTTGGCCGGGCGGCAGCGCGGGCACCCGCGCGCTGCCGCCCCGGCCGTATGATTCGCCCGCCGCAACCTTGGTGGTATGAGCCCCGATGCCGATCCGCTCGATTCCCGGGGCTCCGGCCCTGTCCGCGTTCCGACTTGACGACCTGAATCGGCGCCTGGCGCCGTTGTCGGCGCGTCTGGCCAGCGTCACTGAGGTGTTCGTCGTGTTCGGGGCCGCCGCCGGCGTCGACGACGCGCGCCTGGCCGAGGTGCTGCAGTGGAGCGGCTCTGCCGCGGTTGATCCGGGATTGCCATCGCGCTGGATTGCGCCGCGGCTGGGCACTCGTTCGCCGTGGTCGAGCAAGGCCACCGATATCCTGCATCGCTGTGGCCTGGCCGTCGAGCGTGTCGAGCGCCTGTTGCACTACGCCTTTGTGTCGCTTCCCGCAGACGCAGCGGCGCTGGAGCGGATCGAAGCGCTGCTGCACGATCCGATGACGCAAAGCGTGCTCAGGGTGCCGTCCGAATTCCCCGGCCTGCATCGGCGGCCGGCTCCGGCGCCGCTGCAGTATCTGGCCAGCGATGCGGCCAGCCTGGCGGAAGCCAACCGGCGTCTGGGGATGGCGCTCAGCGACGATGAAATCGCCTATCTGGCCGCACGCTTTGCCGAACTCGGACGTGCCGCGACCGACGCCGAACTGATGATGTTCGCCCAGGCCAACTCCGAGCACTGCCGGCACAAGGTGTTCAACGCCAGTTGGACCCTCGACGGGCAGCCGCAGGTATCCAGCCTGTTCGGCCATATCCGCAACACCCATGCACGCACGCCGCAGGGCACGCTGGTGGCGTACAAGGACAATGCCGCGGTGCTCGAGGGACACGTCGGTGCACGATTCCTTGCCGACGGCTTGGGGCGTTACCGTGCCCACGTCGAGCCGATCCATTTGTGCATCAAGGTCGAAACCCACAATCACCCGACCGCAATCGCACCCTATGCCGGTGCTGCGACTGGCGCCGGTGGCGAAATTCGCGACGAGGGCGCCACCGGACGTGGTGCGCGCCCGAAGGCAGGACTGACCGGATTCACCGTGTCGCACCTGCGTTTCGCCGACGCGGCGCAGCCGTGGGAGGCGACGCGCCCGCTGCCGGCGCACCTGGCCAGTCCGCTGCGCATCATGACCGAAGGCCCGATCGGCGCCGCGGCCTTCAACAATGAGTTCGGGCGTCCGGCGCTCGGCGGCTACTTCCGCACCTTCGAGCATTTTCCGCACGGCGGCGGCAGCGGATACGCCTACGACAAGCCGATCATGATCGCCGGCGGCCTCGGCAGCGTGCGCGCCGACGATGTCGAAAAGCGCCTGCTGCAGGCGGGCGATGTGGTCATCGTGCTCGGGGGACCGGCCATGCTGATCGGTCTCGGTGGCGGCGCCGCTTCGTCGCAGGCCAGCGGTGTCGGCAGCGCCGCGCGCGATTTCGCCTCGGTGCAGCGCGATAACGCCGAAATGGAGCGCCGCTGCCAGGAGGTGATCGACCGCTGCATCGCGCTTGGCGTGGCCAATCCGATCGTCAGCATTCACGACGTGGGTGCCGGTGGATTGTCCAACGCGATCCCGGAACTGCTCCACGACAGCGAAGTCGGTGGCGAAATCGACCTCGGCGCGGTGCTCAACGACGATCCGGGCATGAGCCCGATGCAGATCTGGTGCAATGAGGCGCAGGAGCGTTACGTGCTCGGCGTGCGCGCCGAGGATCTGTCGCGCTTCGCGGCGCTGGCGCAGCGCGAACGCTGCTTGTACGCCGCCGTCGGTCGCGCGACCGCCGAGCAGCACTTGAAAGTGACGCTGGGTTCGACGCGGGTGATCGACCTGCCGATGGACGTGCTTTTCGGCAAGGCGCCGAAAATGCAGCGCGAAGGCCGCATGCACCAGCCGCAACCCGGCGCGCCGCTGGACCTGGCCTCGATCGACCTCAACGACGCCCTGCTGCGCGTGTTGCGTTTTCCGGCAGTCGCCAGCAAGCAGTTCCTGATCACCATCGGCGACCGCACAGTCGGAGGCCTCAGCCACCGCGATCCGATGGTCGGTGCGTGGCAGACGCCGGTGGCCGATGTCGCAGTGACCCTGGCGGACTTTTCCGGCTACACCGGCGAGGCCATGGCAATGGGCGAGCGCACGCCGCTGGCGCTGCTCAACGCCCGTGCTGCGGCACGCATGGCGGTCGGCGAGGCGCTGACCAACCTGTGGGCGGCGCCGGTCGAACGCCTGGAGGAGGTCAAGCTGTCGGCCAACTGGATGGCGGCCGTGGGCGACCCGGACATGGATGGTGCCCTGTATGCCGCAGTCGAGGCCGTGGGTCGCGAACTGTGCCCGGCGCTTGGCTTGTCGATACCGGTGGGCAAGGATTCGATGTCGATGCGGGCGCAATGGTTGGCCGGCGATGGCAGCGAATGCCGCACGCGTGCGCCGGTATCGTTGATCGTCAGCGCCTTCGCGCGCCTCGCCGACGTGCGCGTTACCCTGACGCCGGAACTCAAGCGTCGCACCGGCGGCAGTTCGATCTGGTTGCTCGATCTCGGCGCGCGGCAACCGCGCCTCGGTGGCAGTTGCCTGGCCCAGGTGCACGGCGTGCTCGGCGACGTCGCCCCCGACCTCGACGATGCGTCGGCCTTCCGCTGCGCGCTCGAATGGCTGGCGACGGAAAAGCGCAGCGGGCGCATCCTCGCCTGGCACGACCGCAGCGATGGCGGATTGATTGTGGCGGTGCTGGAGATGGCGTTTGCGGCGCGGCTTGGGCTGGAACTGGAGATTGGTCGGGAGAGCAGCGGAGCAAGCTCCGCTCTACAAAAAGAGCAGGTGCTGAGGGAGTTGTTCAACGAAGAGCTGGGTGTGTTGGTCGAGGTCGACGATGACGACGTCGATGCCCTGCTTGCGTCGGCCGCGTCTGCCGGCGTGACGGCGTCGCTGCGACGCATTGGCGCGGCGCGAGGGGATGGACGGTTGTTGGTCACAGTGACTGGAGAGCGTCCAGACAAGTCTGGACCCACCAAGGCATTTGCCGGCCAGTCCGAAGGTGCCGAAGCAGCGCAAGTTGTTCTCGACGCCGACATGGGCGAACTGATCGCAGCCTGGGGCGAGACCTCGTGGCGCATCCAGCGCGGCCGCGACAATCCGGTCAGCGCCGACCAGGAATTCCAGCGGCTGCGCGACTACGCCGCGCCGGGTTTGCTGCTGGCGCCGAGTTTCGATGTCGACGCCGACATTGCCGCGCCGTTCATCGCCAGCGGCGCACGTCCGCGCATCGCGATCTTGCGCGAGCAGGGCGTCAACGGCCAGTTGGAGATGGCGGCCGCCTTCGATCGCGCCGGCTTCGAGGCGATCGACATGCATGTCAGCGACCTCGAGAGCGGCCGTCGGCGTCTGGCCGATTTTCGCGGACTGGCGGTATGCGGCGGGTTTTCCTACGGCGACGTGCTCGGCGCCGGCCAGGGCTGGGCCAAGGGCATCGGCCATCATCCCGAACTGGCGGCGCAGTTCCGCGCGTTTTTCGCGGACCCCGCAACATTCACATTGGGGGTCTGCAATGGCTGCCAGATGATGAGCGGCCTCAAGGATATGGTGCCGGGCGCCGCAGGCTGGCCGCGTTTCCTGCGCAACCATTCCGAGCAGTACGAAGCGCGGCTGGTGCAGGTGGAAATCCTCGAATCGCCGAGCGTGCTGCTCGCCGGCATGGCCGGTTCGCGCCTGCCGCTGGTGGTCTCCCACGGCGAGGGACGCGCCGATTGGGGTGGCCAGCCGATGCCGGCGAGCGCGCGCCCGGCATTGCGGTTCATCGAAAGCGACGGTCGTCCGGCGCACACTTATCCGGCGAATCCGAACGGTTCGCCCGATGGACTCACCGGTTTCACCACCGACGATGGTCGCGTACTGATCCTGATGCCGCATCCGGAGCGCGTGTTCCGTCGCGTACAGATGAGCTGGGCGCCGGGTGGCGGCGAGGACTCGCCGTGGCTGCGGGTGTTCCGCAATGCGCGGCTGTTCGTCGGGTGAAGCGGAGCGGTGAAATGTGAAACGTGAAACGTGAAACGTGAAACGTGAAACGGCCTCTGCTTCAATTGACGTTTCACCTTTTACTTTTCACCCTTAACCCTTAACCCTTAACCCTGCACCCCTTGCCCGTCCACACTACTCACCACTTGCCCCTCCAGACATGTTCGGTCCCCTGAAATCCCTGTTGTTCCTCGCGGTGCTGTGGCTGCCGCTGTCGTTCTTCGTCTGGTTCTACTTCGCCCAGGTGTTCGTGATGCCGATTGCATCGCTGGCGTTTTCTGCATTGCAGAGCATCATGCCGGGCACTTTCGAGACGATCGAACAGACTGGCCGCCTGTTGACGCTGGTGACCACCCTGCCGGTGCTGCAGGACGGCCGCGCCGGCGTGGCGCTGGTCGAGGTCAACCCGATGATCTACGGCTACTGCATTCCGGTGCTCGCGGGCCTGGTGATGGCCACGCCGTTGCGCGGGTGGCAACGGGCCTGGCAGATCGGGCTGGGATCGCTGGTGCTGATGCTGGTGCAGACCTTCGGCACCGTATTCGACGTGCTGAAGAACGTCGCGCTGCGCACTGGCGAGGTCGGCGCCCGGGCGATTGCCGACGCCGGGGTTTCCGTCGACGTGATCGCCTTCTGTTACCAGTTCGGCTACCTGGTGCTACCCGCGATCATGCCGGTGATCCTTTGGGTAGCCTTCAATCAGGCCTTCATCCGCAGTCTGGTGACCATCGAAGGCAGCGAATTGCCGGAGATCGGAAGCCCTGGGCCGGACGCGAAGTCCTGATCCATACTCGTGGCGATCGGAACCGGCGGGCCCTTCCGGAAGTCCTGATCCATACTCGCAGCGATTGAATTGAGGCGCCTTGCGCATGAATGCCATCCCTGAAACCGCCGACGACGCGACCCCGGTTGCGGTCGCGCCCAGCGTCGCGGCGCCACTCGATGCCGATCAGCTCGACGAGCGCATCTGCCAGTTCCTGTTGCGCAAGGGGCGCCTGAAGGAAACCGATCTGGCGCGCGCGCGCCGCGTGTTCGAAGAACAGGACGATGTCGGACTGGTTTCGCTGCTGACGCGGCTGGGCCTGGCCTCGGAGCGCGACGTCGCCGAAGCCCTGAGCGAGCTGTTGTCGCGGCCGCTGGTCAGCGCCAAGGACGCCCCGGAAGTGCCACCCGCCGGCGTGCAGCTGTCGGTGCGGTTCCTCAAACAGTTCCATGTGGTTCCGATCGCCGAGACGGAGCAGAGCGTCACCCTGCTGGTGGCCGATCCGCAAGACCAGTACGCGCACGACGCGGTGGCGCTGGCGACCGGAAAGCAGGTCGAATCATCGGTCGGACTGCGCAGCGAGATCGACGACCTGATCGAGCGCTATTACGGTCAGGGTCGTTCGGCGATGGGCGCCATCGTCGAGAATCTGTCGGGCGAGGACGGCGGCGGCGAGGATGATGTCGAGCACTTGCGCGACCTCGCGTCCGAGGCGCCGGTGATCCGCCTGGTCAACCTGGTCATGCAGCGGGCGGTCGAGCAGCGCGCGTCGGACATCCACATCGAGCCGTTCGAGAACCGGCTGAAGGTGCGCTACCGCATCGACGGCGTGTTGCAGGAAGTGGAATCTCCGCCGGCCAGTTCCACGGCGGCGGTGATCAGCCGCATCAAGATCATGGCCAAGCTCAACATCGCCGAGCGTCGGCTGCCGCAGGACGGCCGCATCATGCTGCGCGTGCAGGGCAAGGAGCTCGACCTGCGCGTGTCCACGGTGCCGACCAGCTACGGCGAAAGCGTGGTCATGCGTATCCTCGACCGCGAGAGCGTGGTGCTGGACTTCAAGGCGCTCGGCTTCACCGACGATTTCCTGCAGAAGTTCCTCAACGTGCTGGAAATGCCGCACGGCATTCTGCTGGTCACCGGCCCCACCGGCTCCGGCAAGACCACCACGTTGTACACGGCGCTGAGCCGGATCAACACGCCCGAAGTCAAGATCATCACCGTCGAGGATCCGGTCGAATACCAGCTCGAGGGCGTCAATCAGATCCAGGTCAAGCCGCAGATCGGCCTCGACTTCGCCGGCGCGCTGCGCTCGATCGTGCGCCAGGACCCGGACGTCATCATGATCGGCGAAATGCGCGACCTGGAAACCGCAAAAATCGCGATCCAGTCGGCGCTCACCGGCCACCTGGTGCTGTCCACGCTGCATACCAACAACGCCGCCGGCGCCGTGACCCGACTGCTGGACATGGGCGTCGATGACTACCTGATGTGCTCCACCGTCAACGGCGTGCTCGCCCAGCGACTGGTGCGCCGCCTCGATCGCGAATCCAGCCAGCGCTACATGGCGCTGCCGGAAGTGGTCGCCGACCACAAGCTGCGCCAGTTCACCCGCCACGATCCGATCTACCTGCACAAGCCGGTGCCATCGGAGCGCAGCGCCACCGGTTACCTCGGCCGCACCACGATCATGGAGTTCCTGGTCATGACCGATCCGATCCGGCGCCTGGTGATGCAACACGCCGATCACGGCAAGATCGAGACACTGGCGCGCGAGGAAGGCATGCGCACCATGTACGAAGACGGCATCGCCAAGGCCCTGGCTGGGCTCACCACGATCGAGGAAGTGCTCAGGGTGTGTCAGGAGACGTGATTTGGTCGTGTTTCCTGATGTGTTGATGCGAGCGGTGGAAAAAGGGAAAAGGAAAATGGAAAAAGGAAAATCAAGAGCAATCTTCGCGGCAGCACCGAAGCTGCGGCGAGCGTGCTTTCCCCTTTTCCTTTTTCCTTTTTCCTTTTTCCATGCGCCGGAGGCGCGCTGATGCCCTCATTCCGCTTCAAAGCCGTCGCCCCCAACGGTGAAGTCCTGCAGGGATTGATGGATGCCGGCAGCACCGACGAAGTGGTTGCCAAGCTGCATGAGCAGGGCAACCTGCCGCTGGAGGCGGTGCCTGCGGATCAGGCTGGCGGCGCTGGACTGGGGTCGTTGTTCCGGTCGACCGGTGTGTCGCAGCAGGATGTGGCCAACTTCACGCAGCAACTGGCGACGCTGGTCGGCGCCGGGCTGCCGCTCGACCGCTCCTTGTTGGTGCTCGCCGAACTCGCCGAGTCGCCGCGTCTGAAGCGACTGGTCGACCGCGTCCGCGATGAAGTGCGCGGTGGCGTGTCGCTGTCGGAGGCGCTCGAACGCCAGCACGGCGTGTTCTCGCGGTTGTTCGTCAACATGGTGCGCGCCGGCGAGATGGGCGGCACGCTCGATCACACGCTGACGCGCCTGGCGCAGTATCTGGAACGCAACCAGGAACTCAAGTCGAGCGTGGTTTCGGCGATGATCTACCCGATCATCCTTATGCTGCTGGCCGGCGGCGCGCTGATCTTCCTGCTGGTGTTCGTGATCCCGAACTTCATGCCGCTGTTCGAGCAGCTCGGCGGCGAACTGCCGATCCTGACGCAGATCGTGCTCGCCTTCGCCAATGCGCTGCGTTACGGCTGGTGGGCGATGCTGCTCGCGGTGGCCGGCGTCGTGATCTTTTTCCAGCGCCAGTTCAGCGATCCGGTGACCCGCCTGGTATGGGATACGCGGCTGCTCGACCTCAAGTGGATCGGCGATCTGTTGACCAAGATCGACACCGCGCGGTTCGCACGCACCGCGGGTACCTTGCTCAAGAATGGCGTGCCGCTGCTGTCGGCGATGTCGATCGCCAAGAATGTGCTCGGGAACTCGGCGCTCGGAGAGCAGGTCGATACAGCTACCAAGGACGTCAAGACCGGCGGTGGGCTGGCGCACGCGCTGGCGGCCGGCAAGCGTTTCCCGCGCATGGCGCTGCAAATGATCGCGGTAGGCGAGGAAACCGGTCAGCTCGACGAGATGCTGCTGCGCGCCGCCGACACCTACGACCGCGAGGTGCGAACCACGATCGACCGGCTGATGGCGGCCTTCGTGCCGGTGATGACCATCCTGCTGGCGGGTTTCATCGCCGTCATCGTCATTTCGATGGTGACCGCGATCCTGAGTTTGAATGAACTGGTGGCTTGACGAGGAATGCGTATGAATCAGCAAATGGCGATTTTCAGTCTGGATGGGTTGCGGGCGCGGGTGGTGGCGGTGGTGGATGCGGTTGCCGGGCGCAACCGCGGGAAAAGCGCGAAATCGACGGATCGCCTTGTCTGCGGTCGCCGACGCGTCTTCGCTCATCAACAAGGTTTCTCGCTGATCGAGATGCTGCTGGTGCTCGGCATCATCGCTTTCATTGCCACCATGCTGGCGACCAACATCTTCACCAGCAAGGGCAAGGCCGACGTCAAGGCCGCGCAGGCAGGCGTGCGCAAGGTGGCCACGGCGGTCGATCAGTACTACCTCGATTCCGGCACGCTGCCCAGCAAGATCGAGGACCTGGTGACGCGCCCCGGCAATGCCGCGAACTGGGGTGGCCCCTATCTCAACGAATCGCAGATCAAGGATCCGTGGGGAACCGTCTACACCATCAAGGTGCCGGGCGAGGGTGGCCAGCCTTACGCCGTGATCTCGCTCGGTTCGGACAAGGCGCCGGGCGGCAAGGACACGGCGGCGGATGTGGATAGCAATCAGTAGCGGGCGCTGTTCCCGCTGCGGACGGACAAAATGGGAACTCGAGAGGCGGGGCTGGGGACTGGGGGCTGGGGCGCGTGACTGGGAACTCGTGATGCGCTGACGGTCCTGTGTCGCCGCTCTGATCGGTTTCGGA
>CALEZI010000109.1 GCA_937928755.1 uncultured Rhodanobacteraceae bacterium
GCCCTCAACTTCGAGTCGCTGGGCTGGCTGCTGGGTGTGATGTCCGGCGATCCGGCGTCGACCGTTGAGGTCGCGCAGATCCGCCGCTTCCTGCTCAACCGCACCACGGAGACGGCTGCCAATGCCAGCTTTGCCAGCAGCACAAGCGATGGCGATCACCTGATCCTGCACTCGGACCGCCGGGCCGATGGCGTCATCCTGGAAGCGATGATCGGCGACCAGCCCGACTCCGATCTGATTCCCAAGCTGGTTTCCGGCTTGCAGGCGCATCGCGTGCAAGGACGCTGGGCCAACACCCAGGACAACGTCTTCGTGCTGCTGGCGCTGGATCGCTACTTCCAGACCTACGAAAAGGTCACGCCCGTTTTCGTCGCCCGTACCTGGCTGGGCGCCGACTTTGCCGGCGAGCACGCCTTCCGCGGTCGCAGCACCGAGCGCCACCAGATCGACGTGCCGATGCAATGGCTGGCCGACCACAGCCCACCCGGACCGCTGCTGATCGCCAAGGACGGCCCCGGCCGCCTGTACTACCGCGTCGGTATGGACTACGCACCGCGCTCGCTGGAACTGACGGCGGCGCAACATGGCTTCGAGGTGGAGCGTCGCTACGCGGCCATCGAGGATCCCGCCGACGTCCAGCGACTCACCGACGGCAGTTGGCAAATCCGCGCCGGCGCCAGGATCGCCGTCGAGTTGACCATGGTGGCCACCGCCAGCCGATACCACGTCGCCCTGGTCGACCCGCTGCCGGCGGGCCTGGAAGTCATCAATCCCGACCTGACGCCAAGCGCCATCCCACCCGAGGGCCCAAGTCCGCTGGGCCGCGCCAGTTGGTGGTGGGGCCCGTGGTACCAGCACCAGAACCTGCGCGACAACCGTGTCGAAGCGTTCACCGCGCTGCTCCCCGGCGGGGTCTACAGCTACCGCTACGAAGCCCGCGCCACCACCCCCGGCGAGTTTGTCGTGCCACCCGCCAAGGCCGAGGAGATGTACACGCCGGAGACCTTCGGCAGGAGCGCGTCGGATCGGGTGGTGGTCAAGTGAAGCGGCGGGGACAGGGAACGTTTCCACGGATCAACGTCGGGCCGAGCACCGGCCGGCGCAGGTTGCCGATCCTGTGGGTTTGGACCTGTCCCTTGTGGGTTTGGACCTTGTCCAAACGCTTTGAGTGATTGATTGGCGGTGTAGGTCACGTTGCCCGCATTGCGGGCTACGTGACAGAGGGTCCGCAATGGTGCTCACCACGAATCATATCGTAAGCCTTTGATTCGTCTTTGCGAGCGCTGCGAAGCAATCCAGCGCCTCTGCTCTTGTGCGACGAAGCAAAAGCAGGGTCACTGGATTGCTTCGTCGCTACGGTCCGGTGCGTCGGCTTATTAGCCGCCGCCCGTTCGAACTGGTGCGCCGCATGCGGCGCAAGCCACCAGTTCTCACCCTCGCAATGACGAGGTTCAACCGTGCAGCCGGCGGCCGCGGGGCTTTGTCAGAAGAGTGCCGGGCGCCTCGCGTACACGCCTTGGCACACCATCAAACACTTCCGACGCGAAGGCCCCGGCCTACTTCGAGCCACCAGGGTCTGCCGTTGTGCGTCAGTTCGGCGAACCCAGCAGAACCAGCAGTTTCGCGCGCACTTCTGATAATTCAGCAGGCGTCACCTTGCCTTTGCGTTGGGCCCTTCGAGCAACCCAGTCCAGGCTCTTCACCTGGTCGGCCAACACCACGGCGACTTGTTTGCCCGGTCACGCCCGATTTCGTGGCCCGTACCTGGCTCGGTGCCGACTTTGCCAACGAGACTGCGAAAAAACTGCAGACTGACCCCTGTTTCCCTACCACACGTGCTCACCGCTCTTGTCTTTCCAGCCATTCACCATTGGCTCGAATGTGGCGGGGTCGGCATTCTCAAGTATCCTCGCCCCGGAATACACATGGCGGGAATCTTTCGCGAAGCGGATCAATTGTCCGGGAGGAGCCGGCACGACGGCAAAGTTCGCAGGATCATCGCTGCATTTGGCTCCATAGTGGTAGTAGCCATGATTTTTGTCACGGAAGTAGAGGCCACCCAGGTATTCGAAGGTGGCCGGGTCCACGCCGTGAAGCACTTGCCCGTTCATGAATACCTGGTCTTTGTCTTTGCCAAAATGATTTTCGTCAACGCTTTCGACGATGACAAACGTGGCGGCCTCCGCGGGAACCGGTCGGCTGACGTTTCCAGGCCCGCTCGGATACCAGTAAAGAACTTCTCCGTCTTCAATCGTATAGCCGTTACGATTGATATCGCAGGAGCTCAGTAAAAATCCCAGGGGAAGCAAGATCAAAAGTGCCTTCATTTTGTCAGGGTAATCCTGCGCTCGATATTGAGCCTTGAAACGAGCTTACTCGACGACGTTCCCTTCTGCCGGCTGACAACTATTCCTTGAAACTTCATGGTCCAACGAAGCGGAAAGAGCAACCGCAGGATTTCGAGCAGGTTGGATCCCACGCGCTTCACCGTGTGGAATCCACCGAACCGCGCATGGCAACACGGGCGGAATCGCTGGATTCGACGTGCGCCGCGCCGGGGAACGGCTGGCCGTTCCCCGGCGCTTTGTCGCTCAGCGCAGCTCGGCGCTCTCCAGGATCCAGCCGTCGCCAAACGCACGTCCGGTCCACGACAGCAGCGGATCGCTGTCGTAGCTCGCCCATGTACCGAGTCGCAGTCGGCCCTGGCTGTTACGCGGGGCCACCGCGTATTGCACCTGATTGTCGATGACCCGCGCATACACCCGCAGCGCTTCGCCTTGCGCATCGTCGAGAACGTAGACGCTGACCGCGACCTGGTCGAGCGCGCTTCGCAGTGCAGCTCCGGGCATGCGGAAGCTGCCGGCCGCGGCATTGACCACGGCATCCTCGAAGCCATCCTCCAACAGGAACTCCAGCACGTTGGTGTCGGTGGCGCTGTTGTTGCCCGGCAGCAGATCTTCGATGGTGGTGTCGGCCGGCAGTTCCACCCGCGCGGTATTCACCAGCGGCGCCGGTCCGCTGCCGGCGTTGCCGTAGAAGGTGTAGTTGAGCAAGCCGCCGACCGGGAAGCTGGCGATAACGACGTCCAGATTGCCGCTGCCACCCGCCGCCGGGCAGGCCACGCCGCCGCTGGCGTCACAACTCCAGACCACATCCAGCAATCCGGCCGGCACGTCGTCGATCACGCGGATCTGCGCGGCGGCATCGGCGCCGAGGTTGCGCACGGTCACGGTGTAGACGATGAGTTCGCCCGGCATATAGGTGCCGACGCCATCGCTCTTGGTCACCCCGATGTCGCTGAGCGCGAACACCAGGGTTTGCGCGTTGCCCGCGCCGCTGCTGCTCGATCCGAGGAAGTTGCCGTCCGATGGCACAAACGTTGCGCTGATGGTCCGTGGGCCCAACGTATCGAAGGCCAGATCGCAGCTCGGCGTCAGCGTCGGCAGCGTCACATTGCAGGTGCTGGCGCCGCTGCCGAGGGGCACGGTGCCCGCCGGCGATCCGGCACCCGGCGCATCGACGCTCAGCGCAAAGGTGAAGGTACTCGGCTGATTGATCCGACTGCGCGCCGGTCCGACCACGCTGATCGCGGTGCTGGCGGCGTTGACTTGATGGTCGGTGGTACTGTTGCTGGCAGCAAAGGCGCCGCTGGCTGGCGTGTATGTCGCCGTCAAGGTCTTGGCGCCGGCGCTGGTGCTGGTCAGTTGGCAACTGGCGCTGCTGTTTGGCGCGCTGCCGGGGAGCAGGGCCACTGGACCGCAACTGACGCTGCCATCGCTGATCGTGACCGTGCCCAAGGGCGACAAGGTTAGGGCGGAAACATCCACGACCACCGTGTATGGCTGGCCGACCACGCTGGGATCGGGCAGATCGCTACTGATGGTCGTGGTCGTGGCTTGCTGGTCGTCGTCCTCGATGGTGCCGGTACCGCCCAAGCTGGTCGGCGTCGCATTGATAACGCCGGTCAGGTTCAGGGTGAAGTTCTCATTGCCTTCGAAAACCGTATCGCCATTGATCGGCACCGGAATCGTGATGCTCATCTGACCGGCCGGGATCGTGGCCGTCGCCGCGGCAAGGGGCTGATAGTCGTTGTTGGCCACGGTTGCGGTGCCATCGGCGGTCGCCCGTGTAAAGCTCACATCGCGGCCGGACACGGCGTTCAGGCTGACCACAAAGTTCATCGGCGTAGTGCCGACGTTGCCTTCTGGCTGGCTCGGACTGCTGATGCTGATGGTCGGCGTCGGATCGTCATCGATGATGGTGCCAGCTGCGACATTCGCGCCCGGCGTCACGTTGCCGACTGCGGTCAGGACCGAGAGCGTCAATGTGAATGACTCATCATCTTCGTCGAGCACATCGTTATTGATCACCACATTGACGCTTTGGTTGGCGTTGCTGTTGGCCGGGAAGCTGACCGTGGCGCCAACGATCGGTGTGAAATCGGCCGCCGTCGCGCTGCCGAAGGCGCTGTTCAGATCCAAAGTCACGCCCGATTGCACCGGATTGCTCAGGGTCACCGTGAACACCATCGGGCTGGTCGCCTCGGACTGGCTGACGTCGACCGGGTTGAACGCCACCACTGCGCTGTCGTTGTCGTTGATGGTCAGCAGGCCGCTGCCATCCGTCACCGTGGTCGCACCGCGGAGATCGGTCACGGTGCCGAGGTTCAGCGTCGCCATTTCTGTCCCTTCGACAATCAGATCACCGACAATGGGCACATTGATGGTCTGCATCAGCGGACCACCCACGTCGAAGACCAGCGTCCCCGATGTCGCGAGGTAGTCGCTGTCTTCCTGCGCGGTTCCCGCCATCATGCTGTAGGGAACAAAGAAGCTGGTATCAGAATTGCTGCGCGTGACCGTGAACACGGCATTGCTGGTTGCCGCGTCGCCCTCGGTGATCAGGGCGTCGCCGATGCTGAGATCGGCAGCCGCGTTGGTCAGCGTGAAGAAGAAAACGCTCGACGCGCCATTGGCAGCAGCGGTGACGCCGTAAGTGCCCACGATGGCGTTTGCAGTGGCACTGCTGCTGACCACACCATTGGCATCAATGCTGGCCGGATTCGGTATCAGGCTGGCGCTGGGGCCGGCCACAGGCGGGGTGAAGGTCACGATACCGCCGCTGACCGGTTCTCCCGCGACGATCGGCAACACAGACAGCGCCAACGGATCGACGAACATCTGGCCTGGCGCAGCACCCTGGCCGTCGCCGCTGATGTAATCGAAATAAAAGCCGCGCGACTCGAAAGCGCCGATGTCCACCGCGCCCACACGGGCGATGCCGCGCTGATCGGTGGTTGGTGCGCTGGTCGCAGTGCCGGCGTTGATCGCCGGGCTGCCGGGCAGCAAGGCATGGGTCTGGGTCGGGCCACCGAAACTCCCGAGTGGCGCAAGCAGAGCGTTGATCGGCATCGCCACGGTGCCGACCCGATCGCCATTGCTGCCATTGACGAATCCGCTCGTCCCATCGCTGTCGAGGTTATGGCCAGATGATTCAAGGAAAGCGTTTGGCGTCGGGACCGGCGTTAACGCAGTTCCGACGGTTGTAGTGAAATTCTCGGGGAAATTGTTGGCCACCAGGGTATTTTGCAGGCGCGTGACCAAGGTCTGGCCCGGTGCATCCGGGAAATAAACGGTCCATATGCCACCGAAACCCTGCGCCGCGCCTACGTTGTCGGTCACCGTGCAATTGGTCAGTGACAAGCTGCTCGTTGGCACAGTGACGATGATGTGTGCGATGCCTGCTTGAGACGAATCGCTGCGGTTGCCACTGATCGTACAGTTGACCAAGGTGGCGGTTGCGTCCTGGATGTTGACGCCGCTCCCCTGACCCGTTGTGGTGGTGTTGCCGCTGACGGTCGTGTTGCTCATGGTCAATGTGTTGAACCCGTGGAACAGACCGCCACCAACTCCCGCCTGGTTCCCGGAAATGGTGCAGCCGTCGATCGCCATCGGCCCGAAGCTGGAGATGCCCCCGCCAGTGGTGGCCGAATTCCCCATTATTGCGCAATTGGCCAGGGTGAGTCCACCCAAGCTGTAAATGCCGCCGCCTTCGCTGGTCGTGCTGCCGTTGCTGATCGTCAGACCGGAGATCGCGACCGTGGTGCCGCCGGCAATAGAGAGGATCCGGAAGTTCGGGCTGCCGGCCACGCGCGTCACGGTCACGCCCGCACCACCGTCGATGGTCAGGTTCCTGCTGATCAGGAGTTGATCCGTGGTCAGGTTGGACGACAAAACGCCGCTGGCGAAGGTGATCGTGCTGCCCGGGCACGCACCGGCAATCGCCTGCCGCAGCGAACCGGTGCCGCTGTCGTTGCTGTTGACCACGACAGGGTCGGTCATGCAAACGATGCTATTCACGTCACTGGCCGAGTTGTTGGCGCTGTCCGAATCGAAGACGAAGTTTGGCGACGCCGCGCTGGCGCTCACGGCCACATCGACGATCAACGAGCCGACGAGTTGGGTGTCGGCGACGCCGGTCTGGACGAAGTCCAGACCGCTGCCGGCTGGCAAGTCGAACTGCTCGTCCAGTTCGCCTGAACCACTGAGTGCTGGGCACAGGGCAGAGCCCACAGCGCTGCAGGTCCAGGCGGTGTTTCCCAGCGCCGGCATTGAGGCCAGCGTCAGCAGACTACCTGGCGCCTCGTCTGGACCTGCATTGCGCACCGCGATCTGATAGCTCAGTGCCTCACCCGGCGGCACGGTGTCCTGCCCGTCGCTGACGCTGACTGACACATCAGCAAAACGCGCGACGCTGAGATTCAGCGGAGTGCTGTTGCTGTCCAGATGGGTCAGGGAGTTGCTGAAGACGGCGCTGGCTGTGCGGGGGGCCAGGCTTCCGAAGCTGATCTGGCAACTGAAGCTGGCGCTGGTGCCGTTGACCTGCGGTGTATCGTCAATGCAGCTTTCGCCGCTGCTGACCGTGACCGTGACCTGACCATCGCTGGGCGCGCTGGTGCCGACGACCTCCGTATCGAAGCCCACCGATTCGCCCACGCGCACTGGATTGCCGCTGACGTTGATCGTGGCTGACGTCGGTCGGCGGGTGTACTGGTAGCCATTGACCAGAACGGCGAACTGGCCATCCGGGTTGGTCACCGTCACGTTGACCGGCACCGCCGAGGCAAACGGGGTGTTGCAGGTGATCGTATCGGGGACGGTGACGACGATGTTGGTGCAATTGGCATCGCCGAAGCGGGCGACGGCGCCGGCCTGGAATGCGCTGCCGCTGATGGTGACCGGCGTGCCGCCCGTGGTGGGTCCGGAGTTCGGCGTGACGCTGCTGATCGTCGGAGCGGGATTGGTGTAGGTGTAGCCATTGACCAGAACGGCGAACTGGCCATCCGGGTTGGTCACCGTCACGTTGACCGGCACCGCCGAGGCAAACGGGGTGTTGCAGGTGATCGTATCGGGGACGGTGACGACGATGTTGGTGCAATTGGCATCGCCGAAGCGGGCGACGGCGCCGGCCTGGAATGCGCTGCCGCTGATGGTGACCGGCGTGCCGCCCGTGGTGGGTCCGGAGTTCGGCGTGACGCTGCTGATCGTCACAGGCACGGCATCGTTGATATTGCAGGTGACGCCGAGTGCGGCCTCCCACACTTCGATATAGCGATTGGCCGAGCGGTAAAGGGGCGCAAGGTTCGCATCGCTCATGCCCAACTGTTTCACATCGGCCAGCATGTCAGGCAACAGACCGATGTGCGCCAAGCCCGCGGTATTGAAGTCGAAGGTCTGTTGGCCGGTAACCTGTCGGTCAAAGGTGCCGAACGCATTGGTGAACGGATAAACCAGCTTGTTGCCCGCGCGTTCCTGGGCGCTGCGTTCTTCCTTCCGCGTGGACAACAGATCCACCACGCCAGTTTCGCCACCACAGCCGCCGGAGCCGAAGCGCGGCCCGGTATGCGCAGCCACACCGTTGAAATCCGTTCCGAGCGCCACCGGACCCTGCATCACTTCCACCGCATATTGATAGCCCTGAATCCAGGACTTGGTCGACGAGCGGCAATCGGCCTGAACGGTTGGAAAACCGCTGGTTGGCGACGGCGTGTTCTGCAGCGTCTGCAGGCCATCCAGCGTCAGGATGGCCACCAGGCCGCCGCTCTCTCGCATCCGATTGAGCTGCGCACGCGTCCGCATACGCTCATGGCGACCCGCCTGACCGTCCAGGCCCGGCATGGTCGGACCGGCGTAGAGCTGGGGATGCAGATCGAAGAACTGACCGTGGCTGGCCATCAGCGGGTAGTTGTCGTGCGCCGAGGCCAGATCAAGCGTTTCGTCCAGCGCCTTGCTGGACATGTGGTCGATGTCGATCAGCATGCCCTTGGCCATCAAGCGCTGCACCAGATCCACGCCGGCCGGGGTGAGGCCGCGGGTATTGCAAGTGGTGGGTGTAAAGTAGGGCGGTGCGATATCACTCAGATCGCAGCTGATCTGTGGGCCGTTCGAAACGGCGCAGGCGAGCGCACGCAGGATGTCGATGGTGACGTTGTCGTGACGGAATCCGTAGCCCAAGCCGGCGCCCGGCGTTATCGCGCAATCCTGGGCGGTCTGCCACTCGTATTCGATGTAGCGATTGCCCACGGCCAGCGGATCCAGCCACAGGGCTGCTCCGGCGAAGGCGTTGTCGAAGTTGTGCACCGGGAAGATGTGGCGAACGCCCCAGGTGTAGTAAAAATCGATGGCCTTCTGCACCGTGTCGAGCTCAGGGTGTCCGGGCATGTTTGGACACGGTCCACTGGCCTTGCAGTTGAACAGGTTGTCCACTTCGATGCCCAGCGTCACCGCAAGTTTGCCAGCGAGCATCACCCGGCGTGCCTCGACCGGCGTGGCAACAATACGGAACCAACCCTGTCCTGGCCCGCCGCTTTGGCCGTCGAGCCAGTCCTGAAAGTCGTAGGCCGCCTCGATTTGACGGTCGATCTGCGCCATGGAGTCGGCACAGTCGGTATCGGCAAGCTGCACCGACACTTCGCACATCGCCTCGCTGTGCACTGCCATCATGACCATGTGCCGCATGCCGCCGCGATAAGCGCGCTCCAGCCACTTGAAGTACATCTGCTGGTGGACGGCAGATTTGTGCGTCGGCCAGCCGCTGAATAGTGGTGCGCCCAGCGGCGCTCCCGGCTTGTCGTCCGTGCCGGTGCCGGTTGGGTCGTCGAACGGCTGATGATCCCCATGCCACAGGACCTGTCCGTCGCAGACTCCGGTGTTGAGCAGATAGGCCGGACAATCCGGCGGCAGGCCGTCGGCGACATTGGCGGGTGGCAAACCGCCCTCGAAGGCACCCACCACATTCATGTGGGTGCCGTAGTCCTGTTTCAGCGCCTCGTTGACTCCGCCGTTCGGGTCGTAGGGTTTTCCCACAAACGCCGCGCCGCCATGGGCCAGGTGGGCGAACATGTGGGCGTGCATGTCGGAAAACCCCGGCAGGCTGCAAAATTGCGCGGTGGGTTGTGGCTGGGGGTCGCAATTGCTGCAGTCGACACCGGGTTCGGAGATCTGCGTGATGCCACCGGATGGCGCGGCCATGAGCCCGCAGCTGGAACTCGAGAAAACCGCGGCCGCCGTCGCATTGGGGCCGCAGAAGCAATCGCCGGTGCAACCGGGTATTTCATCCAGGCCCGCGCTGCAGGCATTGCCCTCACCGACGCAGCAGGCCCGCTGACCAATCCCGCCACACGGCGCAGGCGTGACGCAGGTCGAGTTGGCGGTCACGCTGGTCGCGCACAGGCAATCCCCGGCGCAACCAGGCACTTCGTTGACTCCCGCGCTGCAGGCGCCGAATCCTGTTTCATCCACGCAACACGCGCGTTGCCCGGGACCGCCACAGGACGTGACGGCGGTACAGACACTGCTCGACTGTGTTCCCCAGCTCAGATTGCCACATTGCCCTGCGTTGGCTTGGGGCACTTGGGCAAGACCGGCCTGGCAGGCACCGAATCCCGCCTCGCCGACGCAACAGGCCCGCTGCCCCGCTCCGCCGCAGGGCGTGACCGCACGGCAGCGACCCTGAGACTGGATACCCGGGGCCAGGTTGCCGCACTGGCCGGTATTCGCAATCGGCTCTTCCACCAGCCCGGCCTGGCAAGCGCCGAAACCCGCCTCACCCAGGCAACAGGCGCGCTGATCCACGCCGCCGCACGCTGTGATCGCAGCGCAGACACCACTGGACTGCGTACCCCAGGCGAAATTGCCGCATTGACCCGAATTGGCTTGAGGCAGTTCGACAAGGCCACTGAGGCAGGCTCCAAATCCCGCCTCGCCGGCACAGCAGGCACGCTGACCAACAGCGCCACACGGGGCGATCGCTCGGCAGATGCCCTGCGACTGGACACCCGGCGCGAGGTTGTTGCACTGGCCGCTATTCGCCTTCGGCTGCTCGACATGTCCGGACATGCAGGCACCGAAACCCGCTTCGCCCACACAACAGGCACGCTCGTCGGTACCGCCACAAGCTGTGGGTGCCAGACACACACTGCTCGATTGCGTGCCGGGCAGGTTGGTGCAATATCCCGCGTTGGCCTGTGCATTCTCGACCAGGCCCGCTTCACAGGAACCAAACGCCGACTCGCCAAGGCAGCAGGCGCGTTCGCCCAGGCCGCCACACGACGTTGGGGCAACACAGCTGGTCGTCGCGGTGAAAATGTTGTTGCTGCATTGACAGTCGCCAGTGCAACCGGGAATCTCGATCAGTCCCGCCATGCATGCACCAAATGCTGCCTCGGCGACGCAGCAGGCTCGCTGACCATCGCCGCCGCAGGCCTGCGCTCTTGCGGTTGTTGGAATCAGAATCAACAGGAGTACGACGAAAAACAACCCCCGAAACGCGGCGCCGCCACGCCCAGCCACCGGGAATCGGCGCAATGCACTGAGAACCAGATGCAGCTGTGGATCCAGTCGCTCCATCATCGTCGCCGCCCCCGTGGCAATGGCGCTTACCCCGCTGCTTAGTCCGCTGACATCGACCACGGCATGCCGCGCAAGCAGGGGCATTTCATGAGCTTAGGCGCACGCCCCGATCGAGTCCTGAGGACTGGATGATTTTTTAATGATGGCGATTGCCGCGCTGTGTTTGCGACCAGACCGGAGTGCGCGGCTCCATCGCTCATTGCTATTGAATCAGCGACTTGAATGCAGTACCGAATCTTTCGACACCGTTCGTCCTGAGCGTTTCTCGCGAGCCTGCGAGCGAGGAGCAGTCGAAGGACGCGTGGATCGTGCCTGGATCAACCGCAACAGCGTGCAAGAGCGCGTCCTTCGACTGTTTCCCCCGAAAGAACTCGGGGGAAACGCTCAGGACGAACGGGATCGATCTTCGCTGACTTGATGGCAATGCCGTTCACCGGCTATCCGCTCCGATTTCCGCCGTCAGCGCAAGATTAGTGGCGTGCAGACGTCTGGACGGCTGCGTTGCTGTCAGGATGGTGGGTGTCCGGGTCCAGCGCCTACTCAGCACCTACTCGAAGCCGTTTCTGAAGACGTTCCGGGGGTTCAAGTACAGCCTGTTCTGACCAATGTTGCCGGCGACCAGATCGAGGTCGCCGTCGCCGTCGACATCGCCCAGCACCACGCTTCGGGTCTGGTCGGTTTCGCTGCCGACGTTGGTGCCCGCGGCAAAGCCGCCGCTGCCATCGTTCAGATACAGCTTGTTGGTTTGACTATTGTTGCCGGCGATCAGATCGAGGTCGCCGTCGCCGTCGACATCGCCCAGCACCACGCTGCGGGTCTGGTCGGTTTCGCTGCCGACGTTGGTGCCCGCGGCAAAGCCGCCGCTGC
>CALEZI010000110.1 GCA_937928755.1 uncultured Rhodanobacteraceae bacterium
CGCCGACACGGGGATTTTCAATCCCCTGCTCTACCAACTGAGCTACCCGGCCACTTGGATCGCCAGACGGTCAGGGGTGACCTGCGCCTGCTTTGCGACAGCCGCTTATTAAGCCCGCTTGGTGCGTCGGCGTCAATCCCTCGTTGCTCAAGCCTGCCTCCACGGCTAACGGCCAATGCAAGCGCGGGTTGATTTTTGCGCCATGAACGAACTTTCATCGGATCGAGCTGCGATTGCACAGGCAATCGGCGCGATGATGGGCAATGCCTCACTGCTGGAGCACACACCATGGTTCAACGCGCTTGTCTCGTTGCAATCGGCCTGCTTCTCGGCCTCTCGGCGTGCACCACGCCGGCGGAATTCCGTTCGCGCCAGGACGCTGAACTGGCGCGCTTCGAAAAGCATGCGGGGGCACCGGTGGATCGCATCAATACCTACACCGGCGTGGAGCATTGGCAGTCGTTGTCTGCCGACAAGCTAGTGATCTGGATCGGCGTCAATCGGGTGTTCCTGCTGACCTTGCGGGCGCCCTGCAGTGGCCTCGAGTTCCAGCAGACGATTGCCATCAGTTCGACCAACAACATCATCGACCGTCGCTTCGACAAGGTGCATGTCGACAGGCTGAGCTGTTACATCAGCGAAATCCGGCCCATCGACTACAAGGCGCTGAAGCAGGAAGCACGCGCCAGCCGCGAGGATTCCTGAGGCACTGTCGGCGTCAACTGCCGGATTCGAGGTAGCCGGGCGGCGGCGCCGAACCGGGCCCGAAGAAGAATTTTTCCATTTCCTCCTGCAGGAACTTACGCGCCTTGGGATCGACCGGCGACAGGCGATTTTCGTTGATCAGCATGGTCTGCTGTGCCAGCCAGTCGCTCCATGCGCGCCGAGAAACCTGCTGGTAAACCCGTTGCCCCAGTTCACCCGGATAGGGCGCACGATCGAGCCCTTCCTGGCCCGCGCCGTGGCGCACACATTCGATCAGTCGTGACATGGTCTTTCCTTCAGTCGATCAATTCGGATTGATTGCGGCGATCGTCGCGGATTGAGTCTCTAGCAACCGCCGCAAGGGTTGCGGCAATCCCAACTGCAACGCGTCTTCGATGCTGCACCAGCGGCTTTCGCCGTCGGCGATGCCGAGACCAAGAGCGCGCGCCGATCGTACGTCGATGTCCAGCGAAAAATGAGTGAACTCGTGGCGCAGCGTGGCCATGGGCTGCGGTTCTGCGATGCCGACGCCGAGTTGGCGCAACACGGCCAAAGCCTGTTCGCTGCTGTCGCCGTCGACCAGCGACCATAACCCTGCCCAGATTCCCACGGGAGGGCGCCGACGCAGCAAGAGCCGTTGCTGATCGTCGTATACCCACAGTTGAGTGCTGCGTCGCAATGGCCGCTCGCGCTTGCGCCGCGCCTGAGGGAATTCGTCCACTCGCCGTTGCACCCAGGCGTCGCAATCCGGACTCAACGGACATCGGGTGCAGGCCGGTCGACGCCGAGTGCACAGCGTCGCACCCAGATCCATCAGCGCCTGGGTGTAATCGGCCAGCCTGGTCTCTGGCAACACGGCTGCGGCAAGCGCCCACAACTCCTGCTGCACCGCAGTCGACGCCGGATCGCCGCCGATTGCGCGGTACCGAGAAAGCACGCGACGGACGTTGCCGTCGAGGATGGGCCATCGCGCGCCGTGCGCCTGCGCAAGGATCGCGCCGGCCGTCGAGCGACCGATGCCGGGCAGTGCCGAGATAGCCTCGAATTCGCCTGGCAGTTCGCCGGCGTGCCGCGTCATGCAGATCTGTGCCGTGCGATGCAGGTTCCGCGCCCGCGAGTAATAACCAAGACCGGACCACAGCGCCAATACGTCGTCGAGTTCGCCGGCCGCGAGATCCGCGAGCGTCGGGAATCGCGCGAGAAAGCGCTGGTAATACGGAATCACTGTCTGCACCTGGGTCTGCTGCAGCATGATTTCGGCCAGCCACACGCGATAGGCACTGCGCGGGTGTTGCCAGGGCAGATCGTGGCGTCCGTGCTGGTCGAACCAAGCCAGGATACGGCCGGCGAAGTCCCCTTCCTGCGGCGCCGGAGGACCGGCGCCCTGCGCAGCGCTGGTCTCAGCCACCGAGTTCTCGCGGCAACAGTGCATCGACGAAGTCCTCGGCGACGAACTCGCGCAGGTCTTCGCGCTTTTCGCCGACGCCGATGAAGCGGATCGGCAGGCCAAGTTCGCGGCACAGCGCGAACACCATGCCGCCCTTGGCCGTGCCATCCAGCTTGGTCACGACGATGCCGGTCAGGCCGACTGCCTGATGGAACTGCTTGGCCTGATTGAGCGCGTTCTGGCCGGTACCGCCGTCGATGACCAGCAGGGTCTCGTGCGGCGCCGCAGGATCGATCTTGCCGAGCACGCGTTTGACCTTGGCCAGTTCCTGCATCAGGTGGCCCTGGGTGTGCAGGCGGCCTGCGGTGTCGGCGATCAGTACGTCGATGTTGCGCGATTTCGCCGCCTGCAAGGCGTCGAAGATCACCGAGGCCGAGTCGGCGCCGCTACCCTGGGCGATCACTGCCACCTGATTGCGATCACCCCAGGTCTTCAACTGCTCCACGGCGGCGGCGCGGAAAGTATCGCCGGCAGCCAGCATGACGCTGTGGCCTGCCTGTTTGTAGCGCATCGCCAGCTTGCCGATGGTGGTGGTCTTGCCAGCACCGTTGACGCCGACGGTGAGGATCACGAACGGACGCGGAGCCGCCGGGATATGCAGCGGCCTGGCATGATTGACGATCAGCGCGCGCAGATCGCTGCGCAGCGCAGCCAGCAATGCCTGGGCATCGGCGAACTCGCGCTTGCGCATGCGCGTGCCGAGCCTGGCCACCAGTTCGGTGCTGGCGGTGACACCGACGTCGGCCTGGATCAATGCAGTTTCCAGTTCTTCCAGCAGATCCTCGTCGAGCTTGGGATTGCGTTTGAACAGGCTGCCGACGCTGGCGGTGAGCGCACGTGCGGTGGCAGCCAGGCGTTCGCGCAGAGAGCGCGGCTTGGCCGGCCCGGGGACCGGCTCTTCGGCGACGAACAGTGTCGGGACGGTCTCATTCGCTTCGGCGCTGATCCGAGGCGCGTCATCGCCCGCAGCAGCGCCGGTTGCCGGCGCGTGAACCTGCACGGCAGGCACTGACGCAGGCGGCGCATGAACCTGCACGGCAGGCACTGCCGCAGGCGGCGCGTAAACCTGCACAGCAGGCGCTGCCTCAGGCGGCGCATGAACCTGCGCGGCAGACACTGCCTCAGGCGGCGCCTGAACCTGCACGGCAGGCGCTGCCTCAGGCGGCACATGAACCTCTGCGGCAGGCGCGACCGCGGCTTGCTCGGGAACCGCTTCGCGCGCCGGCGCAACGGCCGGAGCTGGATCCGGCGCGGCGGGCACGGCCGCGGGCGGCGCAATCGGATGCTGCGCCGGGGCCTTTGGGCTACGCCAGACCCCCTCGTAGCGCCACCAGGGTACCGCAGCCTCCACGGCGGTGGCCGAGTCGGAAGTCGACGGTTTCGGCGCATCGCCATCGGCAACCTCAAGGATGGGCTCGACCGCCATCTGCGTGGGTGCAGTACCCGGATCGTCGACGCGCCGCTCGGCGCCGCCAGCGTCGTGTGCACCTTCCGCCGAAGCGGGCACGCCTGGGTGTTCCGCCGCCGGCGCAGATGCCACCTGGGGATCGTTCTTGTCTCGTCGAAACCACTTGAGCATGCGCGGGGAGATTGTCGTCAGGACGAAAGGCGTCGATTCTAACGGGCCCGCTGCCCCAACGTGGCCTGATTAACGTGAACACCCGTCGACCTGCACCTCGTTTGCGCCACGGCAGCCGGTCTCTCGGCGAAGTCCGCGTGATCGGCGGTGCGCTGAAACGATCGAAAATCGCCGTGCCCGACCGCCCAGGCTTGCGGCCCACGCCGGACCGGGTGCGCGAGACGCTGTTCAACTGGCTGACACCGGTCATCGCCGGCGCTCGGGTACTCGACCTGTGCGCTGGAACCGGCGTGCTCGGCATCGAGGCGATATCGCGCGGTGCGCGCTACGCCTGGCTGAATGAACCCGATGGCGATCTGGCACAGCAGATTCAGCGTAACGCCGAGCGTCTGCGCATCGCCAGCCAGGTACAAGTTTCCAGGATGACGGCGGATCGCCTGCTGGCGACTGCTGCGGACGCCCCATTCGACATCGTGTTCATCGATCCACCCTACGATGCGCTGCTCTGGGCGCGCATCCTGGAGCGCCTGCCGGGCTGGCTGGCGCACGGCGCACAGGTTTACCTGGAGCATCCGATCGAGATCGAGTCGCCGGTCACGCCCGACTGGCGCATATTGAAGTCAGCCAGCGCTGGTCGCATCCGCTTCCATCTCTTGGAGCATGCAGCGGCGTCGGTTAGCCTCTCCGATCCGGTCAAAGCGGAGTCCGCACCTTGAGCGCAACGCACGTCACGGCTCCGTTGTCGCGAGTCGCGGTATATCCCGGCACTTTCGATCCGATGACCAACGGGCACGTCGATCTCGTGGTGCGCGCGGCGCCGCTGTTCGGTCGACTGGTGGTCGGCATCGCCCACAATCCGGTCAAGGGTCCCAGTTTTGGCCTCGACGAGCGCATCGAACTGGCGCGGGAGTCGCTCGCCGAGATCCCCAATGTCGAAGTGCGCGGTTTCAGCACGCTGCTGGCGCATTTCGTGCGCGAAATCGGCGCCACGGTGATCTTGCGTGGGTTACGCGCGGTTTCCGATTTCGAATACGAATTCCAATTGGCGAGCATGAACCGCCACCTGATACCGGAGGCCGAAACCATGTTCCTGACCCCGGCCGAGCAGTTCAGCTTCATCTCCTCGTCGCTGGTGCGCGAAGTTGCCCGACTCGGCGGCGACGTATCCGGTTTTGTGCCGCCAGCGGTGCAACGCCGTCTGGCGACGCTGTGGCATCGCTGACTCACAGCCGCACCCGGGCATCAGCCGCTCGCTTTAGTGCTCAGAGATCGGTCAGGGCTGGTAACATCAATGGTCACGGTCTGACCTTCGAAGGAGCTTCATCATGTTCCGTCGCTTGATTGCCCCTATCGCACTCGTTTGCGGTCTGCTTGTGCTGGGCGCCTGCCAGGAAGCGGCGCCGCCGCCGGATCCGGCAAAAGTCGTGCCGACCAATCCGGGCGACTCGGCCGCGTGGAAGGCTTATGTTTCCGCCGTGTCCAAGTCGTATGTCCCGGCCGACCAGAGTTCGCGCATCTTCGCAACCTTCGTCGAGTACAGCCAGGACGAGGAAAAGACCGCACGCACGGTGGAGAACATCAACAATTTCATCAGTCGTGGCATCGCCGAGGGCACCACGATCCTGTTCGCGTCGCCGAATTCGCCGCTGGTGGCCGAGATCGTCGAAAAGGCCTTCGCCAACCCGAACCCGGTGCTGCTGAAAGGCATCCGCGTCATTTTCATCGGCCAGAAGGCTGAAGAAGAGCGCGTGCGCGCTGCAGTCACGGCGTGGGGCGCGACCTTCGTGTTCCACGAAGCCCGCTAGCCAGGTGCCTGGGGTGCGGCTCGTGCCGCACCTCGAATCCCGATGGCGCTGCTGATTACCGACCAATGCGTCAATTGTGACGTCTGCGAGCCGGCGTGCCCGAACCGCGCGATCTACCAAGGTCCGCAGGTCTACGAGATCGACCCCGAACGCTGCACCGAATGCGTCGGCCATCACGACGAGCCGCAGTGCGTGGTGGTCTGCCCCGTCGAGTGCATCTTTGTCGACCCCGCCCACCTCGAGACCAACGAGCAACTGCTGGCGAAGGCCGACCGGCTGAAGTCCGAGGAATTCGCATGAACTGTGTGACCGATGAATGCGCCCGCCGGGTCGGTGGCCCTGCGCAAGGCAGGCCTCGGCCACCGGCGGCACGCAGCGTGCTGCTGTTGTTGCTGGTTTGGCCGTTGGTCGTACTGGCAGAAACACCCAACGCCGCCGGCATCGCCAGCGCCAATCATCAGGCGACCGCAGCTGGTTTCGAGATCCTCGAACAAGGCGGCAATGCCTTCGATGCCGCCGTTGCCGTGTCGGCAGCACTGAGTGTCGTGGAACCCGAGAGTTCAGGATTGGGCGGCGGCGGCTTCTTTCTGCTGCACCGCGCCAGCGACGGCAAAGCGGTATTCGTCGACGCCCGCGAGACAGCACCGATGGCGGCGACGCGCGACATGTATCTCGACGCACAAGGCAATGCGCAACGTTCGCGCAGCACCCTGGGCGCGCTGGCTGCGGCAATTCCCGGCTTGCCGGCAGGGCTGGTGCTGGTCGCCGAACGCTACGGCAAGCTGCCGCTGAAGCAGTCGCTGGGACCGGCGATCAAACTGGCACGCGACGGATTCATCTGGAGCGCCAAGAACTCGGCGATGATCGGCTACCGCACGCAGCAGTTGGCCGAATCGTCGGCGGCGGCCAAGATCTATCTGCGCCGCGGCAAGCCGCCGGCAGTTGGCGATCGCATTCGCAACCCGGACTTGGCGCGCGTACTCGAAAGGCTCGCCGCCGAGGGTCATCGCGGCTTTTACCAAGGCAAGACCGCCAGGGCGCTGGTCAACGGGGTGCGCGCAGCGGGCGGCATCTGGACCATCGAAGACCTCACTCGTTATCGCGCGGTCGAGCGTGAACCGCTGCGCTTTCAGTATCGCGGGCAGACCATCCTGACGGCACCGCCACCCTCATCCGGCGGCATCGCACTGGTCGGCCTGTTCCAGATCCTGAGCGGCTACCCGCTGGCCGACTACAGCCGTGTGCAGCGCCTGCACGTCGAAATCGAGGCGATGCGCCGCGTCTATCGAGATCGCGCCATCTATCTCGGCGATCCGGATTTCGTCGACGTGCCGATGGAGATGCTGCTCAGCCCGTGGTACGCCGCCGGTCTGCGCGCGTCGATCCACACCGGCAAGGCTACGCCCAGCGACGCGCTGCCCGGCATCAGCGCCACCAGCGAAGGCACCGACACCACGCATTTCTCGATCATCGACGCCGACGGCAATGTTGCCGCTGTGACGCAAACCGTGAACTTGCCCTTCGGCGCAACCGTGATGGCGCCGGGCACCGGTTTGATGCTGAACAACGAGATGGACGATTTTTCGGTCAAACCCGGCATACCGAATGCTTTCGGACTGCTCGGTGGCGATGCCAACGCGATCGAGCCGGGCAAACGTCCGCTGTCTTCAATGACGCCGACCATCCTGCTCGGCGACGAGCGCGTCGCCGCACTCGGCTCGCCGGGTGGCAGTCGCATCATCACCATGGTGTTCCAGGGCCTGTCGATGGTGCTGGATGGCAAGAGCGCGGCCGAAGCCGTCGGCGCGCCACGCATCCATCATCAGTACCAGCCCGACAGCGTATCCACCGAGCCCGGCGCGCTGAGCGAGTCCGAAAGCCAGTCGCTGACTGCGCGCGGATTCACGTTGACCGCGGCTGAGCGCCCTTGGGGCAACATGCAGGTGGTGGTCTGGAACCGCAAGACGGGCGTCGTCGAAGCGGCATCCGACCCGCGCTGGAAAGGCGTCGGCGGCGGCGAGAGTCGTGATCGAGGGATGATCTTTCGATGAGATGCGCGCAATGAAAGCCTGGTCGATCGAAGGCAATACGCAGCGCCTCGATGGCGGCGCGATGTTCGGCAATGTTCCGCGCCCGATGTGGGAACGCTGGCTGGCGCCGGACGCCGAGCACCGCGTTCCGTTGGCCTGTCGCGCGCTGCTGGTTGAACTCGATGACGGTCGCAAGGTGCTGTTCGAAACCGGCATCGGCGCGTTCTTCGACCCCAGGATGCGTGAACGTTTCGGTGTGCTGGAAGATCGTCATGTGCTGCTCGACTCGCTTGCCGCACTCGGATTGAGCGACGCCGACATCGATGTTGTGGTTTTGAGCCATCTGCATTTCGATCATGCCGGAGGGCTGCTGGCTGCATGGCAGGCCGGGGCGCCGGCACGCCTGTTGTTCCCGAAAGCGCGCTTCGTCGTCGGCCGCGATCACTGGGAGCGCGCGCAGGCGCCGCACCCGCGTGATCGGGCATCGTTCATTCCCGAACTGAATGCGCTGCTGGTCGACAGTGGGCGGCTGGAACTGGTCGACCTCGGCCCCGCCAATGCGATCGGCAATCCCGGAGCGGTTCCGGCGCATTGTGAATCGCTGGGCGCCGACGTCGGTTTCTTCGAGTCACATGGCCACACGCCCGGCCTGATGCTCAGCGAGATCGGTGGCGACGGTGGTTTCGTGTACTGCGCCGACCTGATTCCCGGCAAAGCCTGGGTGCATCTGCCGGTGACCATGGGTTACGACCGCTATCCGGAACTGCTGATCGACGAAAAGCGACACTTTCTCGCCGACAAACTGCGCCGTAACGTGCGCCTTTATTTCACTCATGATCCGAATGTCGCCCATGCCGCCGTGCAGCTGGACGCAGCCGGACGCTACTCGACGTGCGACGAACAGCGGACGCTGGTCGGCGCGGCGCTTCCCCAACCTGCCACTGCCTGAGACGATCCATGAACCTGACACGATCTGTGCTGATTGCCCTGTCCCTGCTCGCATTTGCACCGGCCTTCGCCGCTTCCGAGCCGGAACCGGTCGCCGTGGTCGACGGCCATCCGGTTTACGGCGAACAGATGCCCGCGGGTGATCCGACTGCGATCGGTCAGGTACTGGCGGATGTCGAGCAATACGCCGGCAAGCCGCAGAAGTTCAGCGGTCGCGTGACCAAGGTGTGCCAGAAGAAGGGCTGCTGGATGGTCATCGCCGATGGCGAGCAGAGCGCACGCGTGATGTTCGGCGAGGACGATTTCTTCATTCCCAAAGACACCAGCGGCAACGCGGTCGTCTACGGCACGTTGACCGCCAGGACCATGAGTGAGGGCATGGCCAAACATCTGGCCAAGGACGAGGGCAAGGACCCCGACGCGATCAAGGGCGAGGTCCAGGAAGTGCAGATCGTGGCAACCTCGGTGATGCTGCTGCCGGCGAGCTGAGGCCAGGCGTCTACCTCCAGGCGGGTCCAGACTTGGCTGGACCCTTTGCGGCGCCTTGGTCATTGTGGTGGGTGCTTTTGCTTTGTGGGTCCAGACTTGTCTGGACGCTCTCCTTCCTTTTGGGGTCAAGAGCGTCCAGACAAGTCTGGACCCACAAGAGCGGCAGTAGCGTCCCGACGAACCTGGATCGCAACACCCTGGGCGGCTAACGCGACAACAGCGCGAAAGGCAGCCCGATGGTCACCGCGACCAGCAAGGCCACAGCCAGCAGTTGCATCAACATGCGCACCGGGTTGGCGCGCAGCTCGCCCAGGAAGGTCGGCGCCCTCCCCTCGCGCCGGTCTGCTTCAAGTTCCGCCCGTACGCGCACGACGCGCTGCTTCTGATACTCATCCAGCAACTGCTTGACCTCGGCTGCGCGCTCCAGATCGCGCAGCCAGATGCCGCCGGCCGAGATGCCCCAGAATCCGGGCTGGGTCTCGTACCAGTCGACCTGATGGCGATCGAGCAGCTCACGGACATCCGCGGCCTCGTCGTCGGTGGCCATACGCAGATTGAGCAACAGCTTGGGCAAACGACCTCCGCGACGCAACGGCATTCGATCATTGCAGTATCGCTGCCCGCTCGCGCAGCGCAAGCTCAGGCGTCGTCGCTGTCGACCGACTGGTTCTGTTCGAAATGCGCCAGATCACGCCGATCGCGCTTGCTCGGTCGACCCGGCGGCGGTTGGTATGCCTGGCGCGACAGACGCTGCGCCTCGCGTTCGCGCGCACGACGTTCGATGCTGGCCGGCGTCTCGGTATAGAGACCGACTGCTTGTGTCGCCGGCCCGCGTTTGGCTGACAGCGCTGCGACCACCACTTCGAAACGCTCGATTCCCCGCGAAATGGTGAGCTTGTCGTCGAGGTGGATCGCGCGCGCCGGCTTGCAGCGCGCACCATTGACCTCGATCTTGCCACCGTCGATTGCCTGCTTGGCCAGCGAACGCGTCTTGAAGAATCGCGCCGCCCAGAGCCATTGGTCGGCGCGTACGGAGGGTGACGGTGGCGTCTGGGTCATGAAATTCAGCCAGGCAACGGGAATCGTCGCAGCGACGTGCACGTCGCGACCGGCGAAACGACCGGTCCGCGGGTCGCGACGTACACGTCGCTCCTGCAACATCTTCACTTACGCGCCAAACAACAAGCCGTTCAAGCGCCGCACGAAACCACTCGGATCTTCCAACTGTCCGCCTTCGCTGAGCACTGCCTGCTCGAACACCAGCGTCGCCCATTCGCCGAATCGCGCCTCATCGGTTTCTGCGGCGAGCCGTGCGGTCAGCGCGTGCGCGGGATTCAGCTCCAGCGTTGGCGCGCCGCCACCGGCAGCCTGGCCGGCCTGCTTCAGCAAGCGCTGGGTGTGCAGCGACAGCTCGTGCTGATCGACCACCAGCACCGCCGCCGAATCGCGCAGGCGCGCGCTGCCGCGCACCGCCTTCACGCGATCGCCGAGGACCGCCTTGAGGCGATCGGCAAGGCCTTCTGGCAGTTCTGCGGTCGCCGGCGGCGCCACGCCCTCGGCATCCGGGATGTTCGACAGATCGATGTCGCCCTTGGCTACCGACACGAACGGTTTGCCATCGAACTCATGGAGATACGACAGCGCCCACTCGTCGATGCGATCCGAAGCCAGCAGCACTTCGACATCCTTGCCGCGGAACGCCTCCAGATGCGGGGAATTGCGCGCCGCCAGATGGCTCTCCGCCGTGATGTAGTAGATCGCCGTCTGGTTGGGTCGCAGCCGACCAAGGTAGTCGGTCAGCGACACCGTCTGCGCCGCGCCCTCGCTCCTGGTCGAAGCAAAACGCAGCAGCTTGGCGATGCGTTCGCGGTGTGCGTAGTCCTCGGTCAGACCTTCCTTGAAAACCTGGCCGAACTCGCGCCAGAAATCGGCGAACTTCTCCGGCTGGTCCTGCGCCAGCTTGTCCAGCATGTCGAGTACGCGCTTGATGATCGCCGCGCGGATCTGCTGGGTCAGCTTGTTGTCCTGTAGCAGTTCGCGCGACACGTTCAGCGGCAGGTCGTCGGAATCGATGACGCCACGCACGAAACGCAGGTACGCCGGCAGCAACTGCTCGGCGGCGTCCATGATGAAAACGCGCTTGATGTAGAGCTTGAGACCATGTCGCTCGTCGCGGCCGTTGCCGTACAAGTCGAACGGCGCCTTGCCGGGGATGAACAACAGACTGGTGTACGACTGGTTGCCTTCGACCTTGTTGTGGCTCCAGCTCAGCGCCTCGCCGTCGGAATGCGCAACGTGCTTGAAGAAGCCCTGGTAATCCTCATCGGTCAGTTCGGACTTCGGTCGCGCCCACAGCGCAGCCGCCTGATTGACCGTCTCCATCGGCGCAGGTGCCTGAGACTGCTCGGACTCTTCGGCGGCGACTTCCGCTTTCTCGCCGCGCATGCGGATCGGGAAAGCGATGTGCTCGGAATACTTGTGGATCAGCGAACGCAATCGCCAGGACGACAGGAATTCGCGCTCGTCTTCCTTCAGGTGAAGCACGATTTCGGTACCACGGCGAGCGCACTCGATGGCTTCGACGCTGTACTCGCCCTTGCCTTCGGAGCGCCACAACACGCCATCACTGGCATCCGCGCCGGCGCGTCGGGTACGCAGTTCGACCTCGCTCGCGACGATGAATGCCGAGTAGAAACCGACACCGAACTGGCCGATCAACTGGGCATCCTTGCGTGCGTCGCCGCTCAGCGCATCGAGGAAACGCCGCGTGCCCGAACGCGCGATGGTGCCGATGTTGTCGACCACCTCATCAAGGCTCATGCCGATGCCGTTGTCGCGGATGGTCAGCGTGCGGGCGGTTTCGTCGACTTCGATCTCGATCGCCAGCTCTGGCTCGCCGGCCAGCAACTCGGGCGCCTGCAGCGACTCGAAGCGCAGCTTGTCGAGCGCATCGGAGGCATTCGACACCAGCTCGCGCAGAAAGATTTCCTTGTGCGAGTACAAGGAATGGATGACGAGATTGAGGACTTGCTGGACTTCGGCCTGAAAGGCGCGGGTCTCGGTAGTCATGGTCGGGCAACCCTGGGTGGACGTGGAGATGCGTGGATCTGGGGGCCTGGCGCGCCAAAATCAAGTTCATTCCTGGCCTCGATCGCCCGGCGCGCGCAAGGCGCGTCGGGTCGATCCGCCTCCGCGCGCAATCGTTATCGGCCCGCCTGCAGCAGCCGCAACGTGTGCCGGGCGATCATCAGTTCTTCGTTGGTGGCTATCGCGTAAGCCGCCACGCGACTGCCTGCAGCGCTGATGCAGGGACCGCCCCGGGCGTTCGCCTGGACATCGATTTCGACACCGAGCCAGGCGGCGTCGGCGAGCACACGTTCGCGGATCGTTGCCGAGTTCTCGCCGATGCCGGCGGTGAACACCAGCGCATCGATGCCCCCGAGCGCAGCGGCCAGCGAACCAAGTTCCCGCCGGACGCGATACAGGAACAGATCGATCGCGAGCGCAGCGCGCGGATCCGGATGATCCAGCAGCACACGCATGTCGCTGGAGATCCCGGATACGCCGAGCAGGCCCGACTGGTGGTAGATCAACCGCTCGATCGCGCGCGCATCCATGCCACGCTGGTCCATCAGGTACAGGATCACGCCCGGATCGATGGCGCCGCAGCGTGTGCCCATCATCAAACCATCGACTGCGGTGAATCCCATGCTGCTGGCAACGCTGCTGCCGCCGGCCAGCGCACACATGCTGGCGCCATTGCCGAGGTGCAGCACGACCGTGCGACCGCTCGCCGCGCGGGCGTCGACAATCGGCAGGACCGACGCAATGTACTCGTAGGAGAGGCCGTGAAAGCCGTAGCGGCGCACGCCGGCGTCGTGCAGTTCCTGCGGCAACGCAAAACGCTGGGCGAGATCCGCATTGCTGCGGTGGAAGGAGGTGTCGAAGCAGGCAATCTGCGGCAGTTCCGGCTGGCTCGCGAGCAGCAGCTTGATCGGCGTGAGATTGTGCGGCTGGTGCAACGGCGCCAGCGGGATGTACGCTTCCAGCGAGGCTACCGAAGTCGCGTCCAGACGCACCGGACGTGTGTAATCGAGACCACCGTGCACCACCCGATGTCCGACACCGAGCAAGCGACTCGTTGCCAACCACCGGTGCACGAACTCGTCGATGTGCGCGACGCCGCCGGCATGGCCAGGCGCGTTGCCCGCGTTCCAGGCTTTCTCCACCAGCACGCGTCCTGCCGCGTCCCTGGCGACGAAACGCGGCCGGCTGCTGTAGAGCTCTTCGGCCTGGCCGCGCACGCTGGCCGCAAGTTCGCCGTCGCAAGCCTCGAAGACCGAGAACTTGATGCTGGAAGATCCGGCGTTGAGTACCAGGATGGCGTCGGTCATGTGCCTCAGCCGGCCTTTGCGGCTTCGGCCTGGCGCCGATACCTGGCCACCAGCACCGCCACCGCGCAGGACGCCAGTCGCGCCAGCACCGAGTCCGCCCGGCTGGTCAGGATGATCGGCACGCGCGCACCGAGAACGATGCCGGCGGAATCGGCACCGGCAAGGAAGGTCAGGCTCTTGGCCAGCATGTTGCCGGCTTCGAGATCCGGCACCAGCAGCACGTTGGCGCGGCCAGCGACCTGCGAGTTGATCTTCTTGATCTTCGCCGACTCCATGTTGATCGCGTTGTCCAGCGCCAGCGGGCCGTCGATCCGGGCACCCGTGATCTGCCCGCGGTCGGCCATCTTGCACAGCGCCGCCGCTTCGATGGTGGACGGCACTTTGGAGTTCAGCGTTTCCATCGCCGACAGGATCGCGACGCGTACATCGTCTATGCCGAGCGCATGCGCCAGGTCGATGGCGTTCTGGCAGATATCGACCTTGTCCTCGAGCGTCGGCGCAATGTTGACCGCGGCGTCGGTCACGATCAGCGGCGTATCGTGGTTGGGCACATCCATGACAAAACAATGGCTGACCCGCCGCGCGGTGCGCAGACCAACCTCGCGGCGCACCACTGCGCCCATCAGCTCATCCGTATGCAGGCTGCCCTTCATCAGAATCTCGGCGCGGCCGGAGCGGATCAGCGCCACCGCCTTTGCGGCCGAGTCGTGACTGTGATCGGCGTCGACGATTTCGAAGGCGCTGATGTCGAGATTGTTGCTGGCGGCCAATTCGCGAATGCGCGCTTGCGGTCCCACCAGGATCGGCTGGATCAAGCCCTCGCGCGCGGCATCGATGGCAGCGCTGAGCGAACTCAGATCGCAGGGATGGGCAATCGCAACCGGCGTCGGCGGCAAATCGGCGCAACGCGAGATCAGTTGCCGGTACTTGACGTGGTTGCTGGCTTCCATGAGCGGGCTCCGGGAAAACGATTCGATGCCAGATGCTGTCTCATGCAGCCTGGTGTGGTGTCCCAAAACGACCTTGATTCATTTCCGCGTATTTCGACCCGAATGCTGCGCTGTTCGTCGTCGCCAAGGCGCTGCCATGACCTTCGGTCCGGGCCCGCAACCCGTTGCGTGCGTTCAAGCCGGCGCGCCGCATGCCGCGCAAGCGGCCGGCTTTCACCCTCCTCGCGCCTTGCCTCAGGTCGAAATCCATCGGAAATTTCTTCAAACTGCTTGGGGACACCACACTAGTCGCTGAGCACTCGGCCACCTTGACCGACGTCAACGGTAGCATTTGTCGGGCGGTGCTTGCGTCCAACGCGCCGGCATCCACATGCTGCGGCGAGCGCCCAGTCCGATCGGGCCGCACGAATCCTGGTCGTTGGTACTACTGCGGGCAATCACGCCGCGGGGCAGTATCGCAATTTGTTTGTGGAGATCTACGACATGTTGAACGGCAAGAGCGCCATCGTCACCGGCTCCACCAGCGGCATCGGGCTGGGCATCGCCCGCGCACTGGGAGCCGCTGGCGCCAACATCATGCTCAACGGATTCGGCGATTCCGAACAGATCGAATCGCTGCGCGCCGGACTGCAGCAGGAATTCGCCGTGCGCGTCGCCTACAACGGCGCCGACATGAGCAAACCCGATCAGATCCATGCGATGGTGCGCTGCGCCCAGGATCAGTTCGGCGCGGTCGACATCCTGGTCAACAATGCCGGCATCCAGCACACCTCGCCGATCGAGAGCTTCCCGGCCGAACGTTGGGACGCGATTCTGGCGATCAACCTGTCCAGTGCCTTCCATGCCATCCAGGCAGCGCTGCCCGGAATGCGCGAAAACGCCTGGGGGCGGATCATCAACATTGCGTCGGTGCACGGTCTGGTCGCGTCGGTCGACAAGTCGGCCTACGTGGCCGCCAAACACGGTCTGCTCGGGCTGACCAAGGCGGTCGGCCTGGAGACCGCGAAGAGCGGAATCACCTGCAACGCAATCTGCCCCGGCTGGGTGCTGACGCCGCTGGTGCAGAAGCAGATCGACGCCCGCGCGCTACGCGACGGATGCTCCGAGGAGCAGGCCAGGGCCGCGCTGCTCGGCGAGAAACAGCCATCCGGCGAATTCGCGACCCCCGAGCAGATCGGTGCGATGTGCGTATTCCTTTGCTCGCCGGCGGCAACGCAGATGCGCGGCGCGGCGCTGCCGGTCGACGGGGGATGGCTGGCGCAGTAAGCCGCGGTCGATGGTGGCAGCGGACTTGCTCCGCGAGCGCTTTCGCGGGATGAACCCGCTCTACAGCATTTACTTGTAGGTCACGTTGCCTGCGCAGCGGGCTACGTGACAATGGACAGCGTCACGTAGCCTGCTGCGCAGGCAACGTGACCTACTTCCGTTTGTTCTTTGCGCGAACAAGCGCGCCGCCAGCTGTATCCGGCGCAGCGCGACGCGAAACCGGGCCGGCGCGCAGTGCACGCAAGTACGGGTCGGTCGCCCATTCACTGCGTCCTGCCCAGTTCGCCGCGCAGCAGGTCGACCACCGGCTGGAACGCTTCCCGGTTCCCCTCGTTCAGCTCGACCAGGACTTCGTGTGCCTTGAGGATGGCGCTCGCCGAGCAGTGCGCGTCGGCGCCATCGGCTGCCATTGCGGTCTGTTCGATCGTGGTGACGCTGCCATTGGTGGCTTGTTCGACCAAGGTGAAGACTTGATCCAGACACAGGCAACGCAGCAACTGGTTGATGTCGGTCTGCGTCGAAAACACGGTAGCCTTCGGCAAACCGTGCACCTGCAGCTCGCGCGCGATGTTGGCCAGCAGCCCGATCACCGTGCTGTCCATGAAACGGGCTTGATTGAGGTCGATCACCACGCTGTCAACAGCGGCCGGATTGCCTGCAAACCACTGTTCGATCAGGGCCTCCAGTGCGCCAGCGGTGTCGTGGCGCAGGTCGCCGGACAGCCGCAGATAGCCGACTCCCGCAGCGACTGCATGACCGATCGCGTCGGTCATGTCGCGATATCGCGCCCGATCATCAGCAGTGCAAGGTCATCCGGGCGCGCGTTGCCGGCATCGATCCCGAGCGACGCACGAACCGCCTCGAGGCTGCGCGTGTCGATGCGCAACGCCGCCCGCAAGCGCTCGTGGCGCAGCTCGACGGTGCTTTCCGGCAGCAGTTCGAGCACGCCATCGGAACACAGCAGCAAGCGGAAACTGCTCGGCAGCGACTTCGACTCGGTGACGTAGACCGAGCCATCGAACAGGCCAGCCGGCGTACTCGGCGTGCTCAGGAACTGCGTGCCCAGTGCATCGGCAAACAACGGAAACGGCGTCGCGCCGGCGTTGGCGTAACGCAGGCTGGCGGCCTCGGTATCCAGTACGGCGTACCAGATGGCGATGTGCTTGCCGACCTTCTCGCGCAGCAATTCCTGATTGAGTTGCATCAACAACTGCGCTGGATCGTCGATCACGGACGCGCGTCCATGGCGCTTGGCGTCCAACGCCGACGCCACGAAGCGCTTCAGGTAAACCGTCACGAAAGCGGATGCCACGCCATGACCGGACACGTCGGCGATGTAGAACCCGACTTGACGTTCGTCGATCTCGAAGTAGTCGACGAAATCGCCGCTCATCAGTTCCGACGGCATCAGCCAGTGCGAGAAATGGTAAGCGCCGACTTGCCAGGCCGGCGGCGGCAGCAACTTGAACTGCACTCGACGACCGGCGCGCTCGCCCTGCTCGATCGCTGCCAGCGATTGCTGCAGGCGTGCGTTGGCCAATTCCAACTCGCGCGTCCGTTGCGCCACGCGCGCCTCGAGTTCGCAATTGAGGCGCGCCAACTCGGTCAGCGTCTCGAATCCGCGCAGCGCCGCGATCACCGAAGTCGACAGCTTCTGCGCCGTCAGTTCGGTCTTTTCCTTGTAGTCGTTGATGTCGTATTCGAGCACCACCTGGCGCTCTGGAGCCTGCCCGGCCTGCCCGGTGCGCAGGATGATCCTGACCTGGTGGTTGCCGAGCTCATCGCGGATGAAACGGACCAGGCGCAACCCGGCGTCTTCGGTCTCCATCACCACGTCGAGCAGTACCACCGCGATGTCGTCGTGGCTGGACAACAACTGGCGCGCCTGGTTGCTGTTGTGCGCGCTGAGGAAACTCAGTCGCCGACCGCGGAAGCGCACTCCGCTCAGCACCATGATGGTCACGTCATGGATGGCCGGCTCGTCGTCGACGATGAGGACGCGCCATGCGCCAAGAGCCTGTGGCGGCGCTTCGTCGAGCAGAAACAACGGCGATTCCACGTCGACGCTGGCACCAGAGTTCATCGCCCGGTCCTCGTCCGGCCCGCACAGGCCGTTGGTCTGATGACGATGATACGCGGCAACCGACGGTTGCAGTCAGGCGAGTTGGTAACGCTGCATCAATGCTTCACGTCGTTCAGGGTCGAAATTGATGCGCTCGATGTCGGGCCCGACCAGATCGAGCAGGCGACGATCCATCACGCGGAACCACAGCGGTGGCACGTAAGCCAGCAGGAACATGCCGAAATAGCCGCTCGGCAACTGCGGCAGCCCGTCGAAGGTGCGCAGCGACTGGTACCGTCGGGTGGCATGCGCATGGTGGTCGGAATGCCTTTGCAGGTGGAACAGCGCCCAATTGGACACGATGTGGTTGCTGTTCCACGAATGGTGCGGCTTGCAGGATTCGAAGCGGCCATCGGCGCCACGTTTGCGGGAGATACCGTAGTGCTCGATGTAGTTGGCGCTGGTCAACTGGAAATTGGCCCAGAACGAGGCCAGCAGCAAAAACGCCAACACGCTGAAACCGAGCCAGAACATCAGCCCTGCCCATAGCGCCAGCGTGACCAGGCTGGTCTGCACGATGTCGTTCGTCGGGTGCCACCAGGGGCGACCGAGGCTGGCCATGCGCTCGGCTTCGAGCGCCCAGGCGCGCCGCCACGCACCCGGCATTTCGCGCAGCATGAAGCGCCAGATCGATTCACCCATGCGCGAGGACGCTGGGTCAGCAGGAGTCGCCACGTCACGATGGTGGCCACGATTGTGTTCCACGTAAAAATGTCCGTACGCGGTTGGCGCCAGCACCAGTTTGGCCAGAGCGCGCTCGAGCGCCTCGCGTTTGTGGCCGAGTTCGTGACCGACATTGATGCAGAACCCGCCGACCACGCCGGTCGAGACCACCACGGCCAGCACCGCGTGCCACGGCAACGACTGGGTGGCCACGAACCAGGCCGCAAACACGAACGCCGCCCAGAGCATCGGCACCAGTGCCCAGGTGATCCAGCGGTAATAGCGGTCTGCTTCCAGCGTCGGCACCGCAGATTCCGGCGGGTTGCTCGCGTCCTCACCGAGCATCAGGTCCAGCAACGGCAACAGCACGTACACCAGCAACACCGGCAGCCACAGCAACCAGACAGAGCCCAGCGCCAGATACAGCAGCGGTCCGCAGCCGACCAGCGCCGGCACCAGCAGCGAAAGCAGCCAGGCGTATCGCTTTCGATCACGGTACGGCAACGGCAGATCGGTGCCGACGCTGGCTCGCGTGAAGAACATGGTCCCAGACCTCAAGTTCAATCCCGGTGAGCAATAGCTTGCGCGGACGTCGCGCCCGGCAACACCGCCCGCAATGGCCGTTTATCGTCATTTTGTGCCAACATGGTTGCTCCGGCGGCGCGCACATCGCGACCGTCGATCTCGACGCCTGAGGAACCTCGATGCCGCTTCGGCGCCAACCCGGCAGCACGCAGCCAGACTTGCCGGTCGAATGGCGACAGCCTGCCCTGCACCCGGTTTACCTCAGGTTGCTGTGCGCCATGCTGACCCAACGCGGCATCGACCCCGAACCGATGTTGGCTCGCGCCCAGCTTTCGCGGCGCCTGATCGACAGCGACGGCGCCTTGATCGCTTATGCGCCGGTGCAGTCGCTGATCGCGACCGCGGTCGAACTCAGCGGCTGTCCCTGGCTGGGCTTGTCGTTCGGCGCCGCGGCGCAACTGCACACGCACGGCAACGTCGGCAATGCGGTCATCGCCAGCGCCACCCTGGAAAAGGCGCTGCAGACCTTCACGAGCTACGCGCATCTGCGTACCCGCCTGGTGCGATTTGCGCTGGAGCAGGATGCTGCCGTCACTCACCTGCGCGTGCTTCCCGCATTTGATCTGGGGTCGGGTTCCGGCTTCGTTCGGGATGCCCTGCTGGTGGTCGTCGAACGCATGCTCGAAGGCTTGTCGGGTCAACGGAATTGCGCAACCCGATACCAGTTGCCTGGTGCACGTCCGCCGTGGGCGTCGCGTTACGCCGAGTTCCTCAACGCCCGATTGGAGTTCGACGCCCCCGGCTGGCTGACCATGACCTTCGATCGACAATGGCTGCAGCAAGCCTGCCTGACCGCGAACGCCCCGGCGCACCTGATTGCATTGCGCGAATGCGAACGCGAAAATCACCGGATCGACCATGCTGCGACGCTGACGCAGCGCGTGCAGTCCTTGCTGCAGGCCTGCGGCGAGCAGTTTCCCGCTGCGCAGCAGACGGCACGGCAGTTGGGGCTGTCGCCGCGCAGCCTGTACCGACGTCTGACCGATGAGTCGACCAGTTTCCGCAATCTGGTCGATGCGCAACGCAGCGACCGCGCCTGCTGGCTGCTCATGCACACCGACCTGCCGGTCGAGCGCATCGCCGAACGCCTGGGCTACGCCGATCCCTCCAATTTCAGCCGCACGTTCAAGCGCTGGAAGGGCGTGACCCCGCGTACCTATCGACACCATCGGTCCACCTCATGAACGTGATTGCCGAATCGCCCTGGTCGTGGATGCTCTACGCGCAGGGCGAAAAGCGCTGGCTGGCAGTGATCTGCGGCAGCGTCGGGCTGTACGAGATGGTGATCGAACTGGATGCGGAGGAACGCGCATGCATCGCCAACAGCCTCGACGTCGAACCTTTGGCGCGCGCGATCAGCGGCGCGCCCAGCCATTATCGATCGCGTCATCTGCCAAGGTTCTTTGACGACGATGCCGTCGGCAAGGCCATTGCCGCATGGCGCACAGCGGCCGACCGCAGCGGCTGAACGCAGGCTGCACGCCATCGCGCCGCACGACTTCCGGCACAGCGTCGCCGTCTGGCAGCGCCATACGATCAGCGCTCCCCAACACGGAATCTTCACCATGCGTTTCCATCCTTCGCTGTTGCTGCTGGCGGCCCTCGCGACCACACCGGCCTGGGCCGAGCCATCCTTCTATCTTGGCCTGCGCGCGGGTACCGACCTCGATGGCCGTTTCGACGACGTCGGCGGCAACATCGACAGCGACACGCCCTGGGGCGGTTATGCCGGCTGGCGCGTCAACGACACTTTCGCCATCGAATTCGCCGCTGCCACGCTCGGCGAGAGCAGCCGCAGGAACCTCGCCGACGCTGGATTCGAGGTCGATGGATCTTTGTACCAACTCGGCCTCGCCGCCTCCTTGCCGGTCGCCGAGCGCTTCGACTTGACCGGTGGAATCGGTGCTTACCGCATCGAGGAAGATGGCGAAGCCCTGACCATCGCCGGCCCGCGCGACATCGACTACAGCGAGTCGGGTGTTTACGTCGATGTCGGCGGCCGCTTTCGACTCAACGAGCAGTGGTCGCTGCGCGCCAGCTACACCTGGCTCGATCTCGACGCCGGCAGCGACGGCAATTTCTGGGGTGGCGTACAACTGGATTTCTGACGCCACGACGCCATACTCACGCCGCGTTGATCTGAGTCATGACCTGATGTCCGTTGTCATGTAGAACTAAGCCGCATGGTCGAGCAAACCATGCGGATTCATCGTCAACGACAGCGGCAGGAGGACAACATGCAGATCCTGGTCAATACAGATCGAAACGTGGAAGGCCGCGAGGCGCTTGCAGAGCGCGTGCGTGGCGTGGTGGAAACGTCTTTGGCTCGATTCGACGAGCACATCACCCGCGTCGAAGTTCATCTGAGCGATGAGAACAGCAACAAAAAGGCCGGGGTAGACCACAAGCGCTGCGTCATCGAAGCACGCCTCGAAGGCCGCCAGCCATTCGCCGCCTCGCATCAGGCGCCGACCATGGGCCAGGCCGTCGACGGCGCAACCGAAAAGCTCGGTCGCATGATCGACAGTACGCTCGGCAAGTTGCGCGATCAGCGCACCCGTGCGGCGACGGTGCCGGAGATTTCGGAGTAAACGGGATGACCGACGGCCGTGCACCGGCGCGCTCGCCATGGGCGATCGCACCGGGCACGCGCCGGTTTGGATATGCTCCGTTGCCCTGGACAGCGTGACGGTTTCCTGATGGCAGAGCGGATTGCGTTCATCGGCGGCGGCAACATGGCCCGTTGCCTGATTGGTGGACTGATACGCGAGGGACGCGCGCGCAGTTCCATTCACGTCGCCGAACCGAATGCCGAACTACGCGATGCACTGGCGCGCGATTTCGGCGTGGTCGTGCACACCAGCAACAGCGCCGCTGCCCTGGTCAGCAGCATCTGGGTGCTGGCGGTGAAGCCACAAGTGATGGGCGTGGTACTGGCGGAACTGGCTGCCGTTGCGCAGGACAAGGCACCGCTGGTGGTGTCGATCGCCGCTGGCGTCACCCACGCGCGAATCGCGGCTGCACTGGGCAGCCGTGCGCGGGTGGTACGCACGATGCCGAACACACCGGCGATGATCGGCGCCGGCATCACCGGCCTGTATGCCGCCGACGATGTCGATGTCGGCGAACGCGTGATCGTGGAATCACTGCTGGCGACCGCGGGCGCAACGGTGTGGATCGACGACGAAGCGCTGATGGACGCGGTTACGGCGGTGTCCGGCAGCGGTCCCGCCTATTTTTTCCTGATGATCGAAGCGCTGTCCGCGGCCGGCGTGCATCAGGGGTTGGCGCCGGAAACCGCAGCGAAACTGGCCGTGCATACCGCACTCGGTGCGGCGCGCATGGCCAGCGAGGCCGGCGAATCGCCGGCAATCCTGCGTCAGCGCGTCACTTCGCCTGGCGGCACCACGGCCGCCGCGCTGGATGCCTTTGCCGCGGGAGGATTTGCCGAATTGGTCGAGCGCGCCGTCGCTGCAGCCACCGAGCGCGGACGCGCGCTGGCCAGAGGAGCCTAAGCGATGGGCTGGACCATTTATGGGCTGCTGATCCAGTTCCTGTTCTGGATACCTCTGACGATCCTGTTCTTCCGCATCGCCCTGCCGCTGGTTCGCGCACCGTTTTCAGACCCACTGGTGGGTTGGGTGTATGCGGTGACCAACCCGCCACTGCGCCCGCTCGAGCGCTTCATCCCGCGCTGGCGCAATCTCAGCCTGGCTGCGGTTTTTCTGTACTGGCTGGTCGCCAGCCTCGAATTCGCCCTGCTGGCAATGTTTTCGACGCCGCTGTGGACCTGGCTGATCGGCGGGCTGGTCGGCGCAGTCAGCTTCGCACTCGGCTTCCTGATCGTGCTGATCGTGCTCCATGTGCTGTTCAGCCTGTTCCAGCCGCGCGCTGGCACCTCGCTGGTGTTCATCACCGAGCGCATTGCGCGGCCGATCTGCAGCGTGTTCCGACGGCGTCTGCCGCTGATCGGTCCGTTCGACCTGTCGCCCGCCGTTGCCATGTTGCTGCTTATGTTGCTGCGCCTGATGATGCAGTGGGCGACTTACGAACTGTTCGCCGTTCGCTGACTGCGTCGGCGCGGCCTCACTACGGTAATCGCCGACCGGTCATCCTGCGCCGCGATGCCCGCGTCGTCGCCCGATCCGTTCAGCACGCCGACTCGACCGGCGCCAGAGGCCGCAAGCACTCGGCCAGCCGCTCGGCACTGAGTTCGGAGGCCGGGAACGGCTGCGAGAACAAGTATCCCTGCACCTTGCGCACGCCCAAGGCGCGCAAGCGCTGCAATTGCTCCGATGTCTCCACGCCTTCGGCAACAATGTCCTGACCGAGTTTCGCCGCCAGTTCAACCACCGATTGCACGATGGCTTCGTCGCGGGCGTCATGACCAATGCCGCGGACGAAGGAACTCTCGATCTTGATCTGCGTGATCGGAAAGCGCTTCAGCCACATCAGCGACGAAAAGCCGGTACCGAAATCATCCAGGCAGATGCTGGCGCCGGCCGCCCGCCAGTGCTCGAGGGTGCGCTGGGCACGGTCGAGATCCTGCACCAGCGAGGTCTCGGTGACCTCGACAATCACCTGCTCCACCGGCAAACCGTGCTGGTCGAGGCAACCCAGCAGGAACGGCTCGAGTTCTTCTGCCAGCAATTCTGGCGCCGCAAGATTGAGTGCGAGCTTGCAGTCGCTGTTGCCGAGCAGGCGCCGAGCCTGGGCGAACATGCGGATGGTACCGGCCATCGCCTGACGCCCGATGGGCACGATAAGTCCGCTGTCGATCGCTTCGGCGAGGAATTCCGCCGGAGCCAGGATGCCTTGCTCGGGATGACGCCAACGCAGCAGCGCCTCCACGGCAACCACCTTGCCGGCCGGCAGGTCGACGACCGGCTGCAGCCAGGTCTCGAAGGCGCGGTGTTCCAGCCCGTGACGCAGCGACTGCTCGATCTCCAGTCTGCGATGCGCGCGTCGGCGCATTTCCGGATCGAATATGGCGACGGCGCCCATGCCCGCAGCACGCATCGCCGAACTCGCCTCGGCAATCAGATCATCGGCATGGACGCTTTCCCCCGGATCGCAACCGGCCACGCCGGCCGATACATCGACACGGAAGTTCTCGCTGCCGAGCAACAGCGGCTCGGCCATTGCGGAACACAGGCGCAGTGCCCATCCCTGCGCTGACCGCACATGCGGCTCACCCGGCAGCAACAGCGCGAATTCGTCGCGACTGGTGCGCACCAGCACCCGACCCTCGCCACTCATCACCTGCCAGCGCTGCGCCACGGCACGAACCACGGCGTCGGCCAAATCGCGGCCGCGCGACGCCAGCACCAGGTGCAAACGCGGCAGATGCGCCAGGACCAGACTGCAGCCCTGGCCTTCTGCCAGCGCCGCTTCGATGCGATCGCGCAGGTACACCGCGTTGGGCAGGCCGGTATCGCTGTCGTAAAGCGTGCGCGCCAGCAGCGTCTCCCGAGCCTGGCGATGCTCGGCATGTTCGAACGCGAAGGTGATCTGGCCGGCGATGGCATTGGCAAAATCCTGTTCCTCGCGGGTCCATGTGCGCGGCCCACCTTGATGCTCGATGCAGATCAGGCCGATGTGACTGCCGAAGCGCCGCAAGGGAACATCCAGCATGGCGCCGATCCCGAGCGGGCGCAGGTAATTGCTGCTGAACTCCGACGTTCTCGGGTCACGATTGGCATCGTCGGCAGCGATCACGAACTCCTGCAGCACTGCGGCGAAATAGCGTGGATTGCCGGCGCCGTCGAGGCGCGCCGGTCCCGCTGGTTGCGATGGATCGCGCAGCAACAGCGAACGACGGACGATCGCGCAACGGTCATCGTCGAACAGCCACAGGCTGACACGTTCGACCTCGAGGGTGTCGCGCACGCAGCGCATCAGACGCTGCAGCATGTCATCGAGTTCGATGAAGTCGCCCTGCAGCAGATCGACGAAAGCCTGGTGGTAACGCTCGGAACGTTCGGTGGCAGCCCTGGCCTGCTGCGCCACGCGCCGCCGCGAATGCGCCGACAGCACCAGAGCAACGGCAAGCAGCGCGGCAATTGCTTCCAGAAACGCGGTCATCCATGTCCCCATGCGATCGCCTGGTGGTCGACCGCTCTCACCAAACATAACGCAAGTATCTGAAAGAAGAGCTTTTCCGCAAAGGACGC
>CALEZI010000111.1 GCA_937928755.1 uncultured Rhodanobacteraceae bacterium
GGAAACTCTCCTTGTGATGCGCCAGGCACCACTTGGCCATGATCGAGCCGCCGCGACTGACAATGCCGGTGACGCGCTTGGCGGTCAGCGGGATGTATTTCAGGCGCACGCCGGCGTGGATGGTGAAATAGCTGACGCCCTGCTCGGCCTGCTCGATCAGCGTATCGCGGAAGATCTCCCAGGTCAGATCCTCGGCCTTGCCGTTGACCTTTTCCAACGCCTGGTAGATCGGCACCGTGCCGATCGGCACCGGCGAGTTGCGGATGATCCATTCCCTGGTTTCATGAATGTGCTTGCCGGTGGAAAGGTCCATGACGGTGTCCGCACCCCAGCGGATCGACCACACCATCTTCTCGACTTCCTCGGCGATGGAACTCGATACCGCCGAGTTGCCGATATTGGCGTTGATCTTCACCAGGAAGTTGCGGCCGATGATCATCGGCTCCAGTTCCGGGTGGTTGATGTTGCACGGGATGATGGCGCGGCCGCGGGCGACTTCATCGCGCACGAATTCGGGCGTCACGTTCTTCGGCAAGGACGCGCCGAAGCTCTCGCCGGCATGGTGGCGCAGCAGGTTCTGATCGCGGATCTGGTCGAGCAGTTGATTCTCGCGGATGGCGATGTATTCCATCTCCGGCGTGATGATGCCGCGCCGCGCGTAATGCATCTGGCTGACATTGGCCCCGGCCCTGGCAACTCGCGGCCTGCGAATGTGTTCGAAGCGCAGGTGCGCGGTGGCCGGGTCGACCAACCGGGCGTGACCGAACTTGCTGGTCGGTCCGGCGAGTTGTTCGGTATCGCCGCGTTCTTCGATCCAGCGCGCGCGCATCGGGTGCAGACCCTTGCGCAGATCGATGCTCGCCGACGGATCGGTGTACGGACCGCTGGTGTCGTAAACCGCGAGGCTGGGATTGATTTCGGCGCCGAAGGACTTGGGCGTACGCGATTGCGAAATCTCGCGCATCGGCACGCGCAAGTCGTCGCGCGAACCATGCGCGTAGATCTTGCGCGAGCCCGGAATCGGGCGGATGACGTCAGCGGACAGCTGCTCGGCTTGTTGCATCAGATCGGCGGTCACCGCATTCATCGTCGCGCTCCGGAAATGGCAGGGACGAAGCGGTGGCGGCGGATGTGCCGCGTGTTTCGGCGCATCCGAAGCTTCCCTACACCGGTACTAACCGGATCAGGTTCGAAGGGACTGTCTCAGCCCGGCTCGCGCCCGGCACCCCCGCTTCAGGGGACGGATTGTAGCGCAGCGGACCGGGCGCAGCGTTCGGCTCCGCGAAACGCAGGTTGGGCAGCGCTGCATCTGCCAACATCTGCCCGAGTTCAAGTTGGGCAGGCGAAGCGCTGCCCAACCTGCGCAACTGAAGTGCATCCAGAGCGGCGGCAAGCCACCGCCCCCAGATTCAGCGCAGTTCGCGTGCAAAAAAGGTCCACGCCAGCGCGGTCATGAAGGCACGTTGGGAATTGTTGGCGGCGCCGCCGTGACCGCCCTCGATGTTTTCGTAATAGAGAACGTCGTGGCCCTGCTGTTTCATCTTCGCCACCATCTTGCGCGCGTGACCGGGGTGAACGCGGTCGTCGCGGGTGGACGTGGTGAACAAGGTACGCGGGTATTTCACGTCCGCCTTGACGTTGTGGTAAGGCGAGAAAGTCTGGATGAACTGCCATTCCTTCGGGTCGTCCGGATTGCCGTACTCGCCCATCCACGAGGCGCCGGCCAGCAGCGTGTGGTAGCGCTGCATGTCGAGCAGCGGCACCTGGCAGACAATCGCGCCGAACAGGTCCGGATACTGCGTGAGCATGTTGCCCATCAGCAGACCGCCGTTGGAACCGCCCATGGTGCCCAGGTGCGGGGTCGATGTGACCTTGCGCGCGATCAGATCGCGCGCCACCGCTGCGAAGTCCTCATAAGCCTTGTTGCGATTGGCCTTGAGTGCGGCCTGGTGCCACTTCGGCCCGAACTCGCCGCCGCCGCGGATGTTGGCGAGCACATAAACGCCGCCCTTGTTGAGCCAGGCGTCGCCGATGTTGGCGGAATAGCTGGGCGTCATCGACACTTCGAAACCGCCGTAGCCATAGAGCACGGTCGGGTTCTTGCCGTTCAACTCGATGGCTTTGGCCGCCACCTGAAAATACGGAATGCGCGTGCCGTCGGCGCTGGTCGCTTCGTGCTGGCTGACCGCCAGCTTGCTCGAGTCGAAAAAGGCCGGCAGCGACTTCAGCAGCTCCGGCGCGCCCTTGCCCACTTCACCGTAGTGCAGACTGGTCGGCGTCAGGAAATCGGTGGCGGTGACGAAATAGGCGTCCGATTCGCGATCATCGACCGCGCCGACGCTGACCGAGCCGAACTCGGGCAGTCCCGGCAGCGCCTCGCGCGTCCATCCGTTCGCACCCGACGTCCACACGTAGACGCGGTTCTTCACGTTGTCGAGTTCGTTGACGATGATGTGGTTACGCGTCGGCGAGTAGCCGGCCAGCGACGATCGATCGGTCGGCGTGAACAACGGCGTCAGTTCGCGCTTGCCGGACATGAAGTCGTCGAGCCTGGTGACCAGCAGCGATCCGGCCGGCCAGGTCTTGCCGCCGACGGCCCAGTCATCGCGCAACTCAACCAACAGCCATTCGCGATGCAGGCTGGCGTTGGCACTGTCGGGCTTGTCGACCTTGACCTGTTTGCCGTCCTGCAACAGGTACATCTCGCTGCTGTAGAAGGTCATCGCGCGCATGATGCCCTGGCGCTCGAAGCCGGGCGTGGTGTCGGCAAAAGCGCCGTTCCACACGTCCTCGACCTTGCCTTCGTACACCGTTTCCGCTGCGGTCAGCGGCGTACCGCGCGTCCAGCGCTTGGCAATGCGCGGATAACCGGAGCTGGTCAGCGAGCCCGGGCCGAAGTCGGTGCCGACGAACAATGTGTCGGCGTCGATCCAGCTGGCACCGCTCTTGGCCTCTTCCAGCTTGAAGCCGCCCTCGACGAAGGACTTGGCTACGGTGTCGAACTCGCGGACCACGCTGGCGTCGGCTCCGCCGCGCGACAGCGACAGCAGGCACAGACGCGCCTCGGGCTCCAGGCAATCAGCGCCGGAGAACACCCAGTTCTCGTTTTCTTCCTTGGCCAGCGCGTCGACGTCGAGCACCGTTTCCCACGCGGGCTCGGCCTTGCGATACTCGTCCAGCGTGGTGCGGCGCCAGAGGCCACGCACATGCTCGGCGTCGCGCCAGAAGTTGTAGTAGTACTCACCCTGCTTGCCGACGTAAGCGATCTTCTCGTCGGAATCGAGTATCTCCAGCGTGCGCTTCTCGATGCGCTTGAAATCGCCCGAACGCGTCAGTTCATCGACGCTGTCGGCGTTCTGTTCGGCGGCCCAAGCTAGTGCCTTTTCGTCTTCGACCGCTTCGAGCCATTGGTTGGGATCGGTAGCGGCGGTATCGGCGTAGGCATTCATGGCGAGCATCAGGGGAATCATCAAAGACAACGGGCGCACGGCGCACCTCCCGGCAGAGTTGAGCCGCGCACCCTAATCGCACGTCGATGCGCTGTCCATGGGCCGGAGGTCTTGGAGGCGGTTGTTGGTTGTTGGTAGTGGTTGCTGGCTCAAGGGCCAGCTCTTGTGGGTCCAGACTTGTCTGGACGCCTTTCGCCTGATCACCCAGGAGCGTCCAGACAAGTCTGGACCCAGCGGAGCCACGGCATCAGCGTCCAGACAAGTCTGGACCCAGGAGGAGCAGACACCAGCCGCGTCGCAACGGGATGACCCGCATCAGACACAGCCTGTGCCATCCGCAGTAGCCTTGGCACTCCTGGCCACTGCTGCGAGGTCGCCGTGCGTTCATCCGCTCCCAGCGCAGTCCTGGCACTGCTGATCGCCGCGGCTCTCGGCGGATGCAGCGACCCGCCGGCCGACGGCTATCAGGGATATCTGGAGGCCGACTACGCCTATGTCGGCGCGCCGGTTGGCGGGCGTCTGGTGCAACTGCCGGTGCAACGCGGGGCAGCGGTCGAGGCGGGCGCACCGCTGTTCGCGCTGGATGGCGAGCTCGAGCGCCAGCAACTGGCCGAGGCCCAGGGGCGGCTGGCGCAGGCTCGGGCACAGCGGGCCGATCTTGACCTCGGCCGTCGGCCCGACGAGATCCGGGTGATCTCCGAACGTGTACGCGAGGCACGTTCGACCCTGGCCCTCGCCGACAAGGAACTCAAGCGCACGCGCGACCTGCAGCAGCGCGGACTGACCTCGAATGACGCCCTGGATCGTGCCGCAGCGGTGCAGGCGCAAGCGCAGGCGCGGCTGGCCTCGACGCTGGCCGAGCAGCGCAGCGCCGAACTCGCGGGTCGTCCGGACGCCATGGCGGCTGGCGACGCGGCAGTCGCCGCTGCGCAAGCGGTGGTGAACCAGGCGCAATGGCGGGTAGATCAAACCAAAGTGGATGCAATCGTTGCAGCGAGGGTCGAAGACACGCTGTATCAGGTCGGCGAGTGGGTGCCGGCGGGTGCGCCGGTCATCAAGTTGCTGCCGGCGCAAGGTCCGTTCGTGCGCTTTTTCGTGCCGCTGGCGGAGTTGTCGCAATGGGCGCCAGGCATCACCGTGAGCGTCGACTGCGACGGCTGCGAGGCCACGCAGACCGCACGCGTCGAGTTCATCGCCGCGGCCCCCGAATACACGCCACCGGTGATCTTCAGCGAGGCGCGCAACGAGGATCTGGTCTACCGGGTCGAGGCGCGCTTCGAAACCGCCTCATTGCTGGCACCGGGGTTGCCGGTGCGGGTGCGGCGGTGAGGGGGCGCATCAAGCAGGAACGGGGCTTCGGGCTGGGGCCTGCGGCGCGGGATCGGAACTCTCGGGCCAGCGCCAGGCACTTTGAAGCGGGGAACCCAATACCCACTCGTCCCCACATGGCCTCATCAATGCGCACCAGCCCCCAGCCCCCAGCCCCGCCTCTGCTTTTCCAGTGCACGGCCGCCGCACCATGACCGCCTACGCCATCGACGTCCGCGGCCTGAGCAAATCCTTCGGCGACAAGAAGGTGGTCGACGGCCTCGACCTGCGTGTCGAACGCGGCGCGATCTATGGGTTTCTCGGACCGAACGGTTCGGGCAAGACCACCACGATTCGCATGTTGTGCGGGTTGCTCACCGCCGATGCCGGAGAGGGCACCTGCCTCGGGCTCGATGTGCGTCGCGACAGCAACGTGATCAAGTCGCAGGTCGGTTACATGACGCAGAAGTTCACCTGGTGGGAAGACCTGACCATCGAGGAGAACCTGCGTTTCGCCGCGCGCATGCACGGGCTGGCGAATGCGCGCAGCGTGGTTGACGCGGCGCTCGAGCGACTCGGCCTGGCGCAGCGGCGCAGGCAACTTGCCGGCGAGTTGTCGGGCGGCTGGAAACAGCGCCTCGCCTTGGCGGCGTGCCTGCTGCATCAACCCCGGCTGTTGCTGCTGGACGAGCCCACCGCTGGCGTCGACCCCAAGGCGCGTCGCGAGTTCTGGGCGGAAATCCACGCGCTGGCGCGCGAGGGCCTGACCGTGCTGGTGTCGACGCATTACATGGACGAGGCCGAGCGCTGTCACCGACTGGCCTACATCGCTTTCGGCAAGCTGCTCGCCGAAGGCACGCCGCAGCAGATCCTCGATCAGGTCGGACTGTGCACCTTCGCCATCGATGGTGCGCCGGCCGTGGCGGTCGACGAAATCAGCCGATTGCCCGGCGTCGAGCAGGTGGTGCCGTTCGGCCTGCGTTTGCATGTGTCCGGCGTCGACGCGGCGACATTGTCGACGAGTGTTGCCGGATACACGCATCGGCACCAGTTGTCCTGGCAACCCGTCGATTCGTCGCTGGAAGACGCGTTCATCGCGTTGATGCGGGGTGGCAAGCCGTGAGCTTGCGCCAGGCTCTGCCGGAGGAGCGTCCGGACGTCCGGACCCACAAGAGCGCGGGCAGTTCGTGGGTCCGGACATGGTCTGGACGCTTTCCCCGCCCGTGCGCGGCATTGCAGCAGGAGCGGTGCCCATGAACCCGTTCTCCTGGCGCCGCCTGCTGGCAGTGCTGGCCAAGGAATTCATCCAGATGCGTCGCGATCGGCTGACCTTCGCGATGATGGTCGGCATTCCGATCATGCAGCTGTGCCTGTTCGGCTACGCGATCAACACCGATCCGAAGCACCTGCCGACGGCGATCGTCGCTGCCGAGTCCAGCGAGTTCACGCGACGACTGATCTCGGCAATGACGCTTTCGGACTACTTCGACATCGTTGCGACGCCGGCCTCGATCGATCACGGTCGCGAATTGATCGCGCGCGGCGACGTGCAATTCCTGCTGCGCATCCCGCCCGACTTCGCGCGCGATCTGGTACGCGGCGAGCGTCCGGCGCTGCTGGTCGAGATCGACGCCACCGATCCGGTCGCCAGCGGCAACGCGATGGCCGCGCTCGGGCCTTTGGTCGAGCAGTCGCTGGCCAGCGAGATCAAGGGCCCACTTGCCCACTTGAATCCGAAGCCAGGCTCGATCGACCTGCGCATCCAGCGTCGCTACAACCCGGAGGGACTGACCGCCTACAACATCGTGCCCGGCCTGATGGGCGTGATCCTGACAATGACGCTGATCATGATGACTGGCCTGGCCATTGCGCGCGAGCGCGAGCGTGGCACCTTCGAGAACCTGCTGGCGATGCCGGTCAGGCCGCTGGAAATCATGCTCGGCAAGCTGGTGCCCTACATCCTGGTCGCCTACGTCCAGGTCGGCGTGATCCTGGTCGCCGCGCACCTGCTGTTCGCAGTGCCGATCCTGGGTTCGCTGTGGCTGCTGCTCGGCTGCACCCTCGCCTTCATCGTCGCCAACCTGTCGGTCGGCCTGCTGTTCTCGACGCTGGCGAAGAACCAGATGCAGGCGATGCAGATGACGTTCTTCTTTTTCCTGCCGTCGATGCTGCTGTCCGGCTTCATGTTTCCCTTTCGCGGCATGCCTGGTTGGGCGCAGGCGATCGGCGAGCTGCTGCCGCTGACGCATTTCCTGCGCATCGTTCGCGGCATCTTGCTCAAGGTCAATGGCCCCGCCGATGTTTGGCCTAACCTGTGGCCGCTGCTGGCGTTCACGCTGGTGGTGGTGGCGTTCGGGGCAAAGAGGTTCAGGAAGACGCTGGACTGAGCTTGAGAGCAGTGAGTAGTGAATAGTGAGTGGTGATTAAGAGCCTGCAATGTCGCGCGGTTCGCTTCGTCATCACCGGAGGCCGCGCAAGTGCCGGTTTTTACTCACCACTCACTATTCACTACTCACCGCTCTTCGATGACCTCTGGCACTTTTGCCAATCGCCGCCAAATACGAGTCTTCGCGCTTGAGCATTCGAGCCGCGGACCGCTACCCTTGTCATCTTTCCTTTTCACATCGGGATGCTGAGAACGCGCCATGGCCGGAACCCTCAATTTCGAACGCGCTCGCTTCAATATGGTCGAGCAACAGGTACGCCCGTGGGAGGTGCTGGACCCACGTGTGCTGGACGTGCTCGGCGAAGTGAAGCGTGAGGACTTCGTGCCGCCGCGCCATCGCAAACTGGCGTTCGCTGACCTGTCGATTCCGCTCGACCACGGCGAGTTCATGATGAAGCCGGTGATCGAGGGTCGGTTGTTGCAGGCGCTGGAATTGAACGGCGACGAGGAAGTGCTGGAAATCGGTACCGGTAGCGGTTTTTTGACCGCCTGCCTGGCGCGACTGGCACGTCAGGTGGTGTCGATCGAGCGTCATGGCGATCTCGCCGAGCGCGCGCGCGGTCGCATCGGCGCCAGCGGCATCCGCAACGTCCAGGTCGCTGCGGAAGATGCGTTCGCCTGTAGCCCGAGCCAGACTTTCCACGCCATCGCCGTGACCGGTGCGGTTGCCACCGTTCCGGACAGTTTCCTGCGCTGGCTCAAGCCCGGTGGCCGCATGTTCATCATCAGCGGCCTGTCGCCGGCAATGAACGCGCAATTGCTGCTGCGGCATGGGCCTGATCAGGTCGAAGCGCGCAGCCTGTTCGAAACCGACCTGCCCTATCTGAAGGGCGCGGAACCCGCGTCCCGATTCGTTATCTGAAAAACTTTCCACGAGGATTACCATGCGTCGCCATCAATTGACCATTGCCCTGATCGCGGGCTTGACTGCCCTGAGCAGCGCGGCGCCCGCCGCCGATCTGGCCCAGATCTACGAGATGGCACGCGTCAGCGACCCGCAACTGGCCGCGGCCGAGTCGGCGATGCTCGCCGCCGGCGAAGGGGTCGTCCAGGCACGTTCGGCGTTGTTGCCGAACCTCAGCGGCAGTGCAAGCTACGGCAGCTCGAACAGCAACAGTTCATCGATCACGTCGATCCCGAATGAGGACGGAACCGTCAGCTTCGGCCGCGCCGACGGCGGCGGCGATACCAACACGCGCAGCTACCAGCTGCGGCTGACGCAGAGCATCTACAACCACTCCAACTACACGCGCTTGCGCGGCGCGCGCGCTGGCGAATCGCAGTTCGCCGCCAGTTACGATGCTGCGCTCGACAACCTCATCGTGCGGGTCGCCACGGCGTATTTCGAAGCGCTCACCGCGACCACCAACCTGAATGCGGTCAAGGCGGAGGAAACTGCGGTCAAGCGCCAACTGGAGCAAGCGGAACAACGCTTCGAAGTCGGCCTGTCGGCGATTACCGACGTCCACGAAGCGCAGGCGCGCTACGACGCCGCGCGCGCCGCCGCGATCCTCGCGCAGTTCCAGCTCGACGACGCTTTCGAGGCGCTCACCGAACTGACTGGCAAGCCGGTCAGCGATTTGCGACCGGTCGCGGAGAAACTGAACCTCAGCAGCCCGGTGCCGGATGATTCCGAGGCCTGGGTGAAGACCGCCGAGGCCGAAAGCCCGACGCTGGCGGTGCGCCGCTTCGCGCTGGAACAGGCGGAACAGGCGGTCGAGACGGCCAAGGCCGGCCACTTGCCGACGATCGCCGCTGACTATTCGTGGGTCGACCAGAACACATCCGGAGACCGTTTTTCGAACAACGTCTCGTTCCCCGCCGATGGCGATTTCCGCGACCATGGATTCGGCATCACGCTCAATGTGCCCATCTTCGAGGGCCTTGCCACGCAATCGCGCGTGCGCCAGGAAACGCACAACCGCGATGCCGCCGCCGACCAGTACGAACAGGAACAGCGCGCCATCGTGCGTGCCACGCGCAAGGCCTATCGGGCCGTCGCCGCCGGCATCACCGAAGTCGAGGCGCGCAGCCAGGCTCTGATCTCGGCACAGAGCGCGCTGGATGCCACGCAGGCCGGCTTCGAAGTCGGCACCCGCACCATCGTCGACGTGTTGATCAGCCAGCAAGTGTTGTTCCAGGCACAACGCGACTACGCGTCGTCGCGCCACAACTACCTGCTGAACTCGCTGCGCCTGAAGCAGGCGGCCGGCACCATTACCGTGGCCGACCTGCAGGCAGTCAACGCCGTGCTTCAGTAGGGGGAGCGTGCTCCGAGCGGGTTTATCCCGCGAAAGCGCTCGCGGAGTAAATCCGCTCCCACATGCAAATCAATGCCTTACGGCGTTTGGTGGGAGTCACGGTCGCCCCTGTCGGTGCGCTTGTTCGGGCATCGAACTGGCGGCGACCATGAGGACTGCTTTTTTATCCGCAAAGGACGCAAAGGACGCAAAGAAAGCCAAGAACCAGAGTGTTGATGTTCTGCTGGCTTTGTTTTCCTTTGCGTCCTTTGCGTCCTTTGCGGAAAAAGCTTTTCTTTCCGATACTTGCGTGATGTTTGGCGGAGTGTTCGCTTCGTCAGCAAGCCCGATCATCCGGGTCCTGCGGACCCACCTTCTCCCCGCGAACGGGGAGCGGGAACCGCCGCCGCGGGGAGAAGATCTCCCGCAGCCGCCAACACCTCCTCGATCGCCACCAAGGTGCGTGGCACCGCGCCGCGCTCGCGCTCCACTACCGTCAAAGCGGCGGCGCCCATCGCGGCCGCTCGCTTCGGGTCGCTGAGGATGCGCACCACCTGGCTGCCAAGCGTGGCGCCATTGGCCACGCGCACCGCGGCGTCCTCGGCGATCAATGTGTCGGTGATCTCCGCGAAGTTGAAGGTATGCGGCCCGATCAGGATCGGCTTGCTCAGCGCAGCGGGTTCCAGCACATTGTGCCCACCGATGCGATCGAGGCTGCCGCCGACGAAACAGGCGTCGGCGCAGGCATAGAACTTGAGCAACTCGCCCATGGTGTCGACCACGAAACACTGTGAATCGAGCGAGGCGATGTGGTCCTCGCTGCGGCAACTGGTGCGAAATCCATAGGAGCGACAAAGCGAGATCGCGGCGCGGAAGCGTTCCGGGTGGCGCGGCACCAGGATCAGCAAGGCGTCGGGGAAACGACCGAGAATGCGGGCGTGCGCCTGCAATACCGCAGCCTCCTCGCCTTCGTGGGTGCTGGCGGCGATCCACACCGGGCGCAGCGCGCCCCAGGTGGTGCGCCACTCGCGCGCGATCTCGTCGAGGCCGCCGGGCACCGCCATGTCGAACTTGATGTTGCCGACCACGCGCATGCGTTCGGGCGCTGCGCCCAGGCGCAGGAAGCGTTCGCCGTCGACCTGCGACTGTGCCGCCACCAGCGCCGCGCAACGCACGGCGTCGCCGACCAGCGAGATCGCCGGCCCGTAGCCCCTGAGGCTGCGTTCGGACAGTCGCGCGTTGGCGATGAAGATCGGAATGCCGCACGCGCTGCAGGCAAAATACAGGTTCGGCCAGATCTCGGTCTCCATGATCACGGCGATGCGCGGCTTCACACGCGCAAGGAAACGTTCGATGGCCGCCGGCAGGTCGTACGGAAGGTAGACGTGGAAGACGCGATCGCCGAACTGCTTGAGCACCCGATCAGAGCCCGTCGGCGTGATCGTGGTGACCACCAGCGGCTGGTCCGGATGCCGCTTCATCAGTTCCTGAATCAGCGGAATGGCGGCATTGAACTCACCCACCGAGACCGCGTGCACCCAGATCGACGAAGCGAAGCCGGGATCGCGAAACCAGCCGAAGCGCTCCGGCCAGCGCGAAAAATAGCCACGGTTGCGCAGCCCGCGAAATGCCAGGCGATACAGGATCACCGGCATCGCCAGGTACATCGCCAGCGTATAGAGGCGGCGCGAGAGTCGGCGCATGCGGGTTCGGGGCGGGTGGTGGCGCAGTATCGCGCAGTGCGGGGTGCGGGGGATGGCTCTTGAGGGTCAAGACTTGTCTGGACGCTTTTCGCGGCGAACCGGGAAGAGCGTCCGGACAAGTCCGGACCCACAGAAGCCAAGGCTCGCGCAGCACAGGCTCTGGTGGGTCCAGACTTGTCTGGACGCTTTTCGCCGGGAACCTCGAAGAGCGTCCGGATGAATCCCGACCCACAACAGCAAAGATCGGCACGAAGCAGGGCTCTGGTGGGTCCAGACTTGTCTGGACGCTTTTCGCCGACCGCCCCTAGACTGCTTCCCATGCGCAAGGTAAAAACAGCCGCCCGGCCACTGTGGCACCCGTACTCGTGGCCGAGCTGGATCGCGGTCGGCTTGTTGTGGCTGATCGCGCGGATTCCGCATCGATTGGCGTTGGCGCTGGGCGCCGCGGCTGGTCCGCTGGTGCTTGCGTTGATGCCACGTCGACGCCACATTCTCGAGCGCAACCTGGAACTTTGTTTTCCCGATTGGAGCGACACGCAGCGACGCGCCGTCGCGCGCGAAAACGCCCGCGAATCCGGGCGCATGCTGGTGGCTTTTGCCTGGGGCTGGTTCGGGTCGATCCGCCGAGTCGGCAGATTGCCCGTGGTTGTGGAGGGCATCGAACACATCGAATCCGCGCGCGCGTCGGGACGCGGTGTGTTGCTGGTCGGTGCGCATTTCAGTCATCTGGAACTGGCCGGTCGCTTGCTGTGCCGATTCACGCCGGTGGCTGGCATGTACCGCGAACACCATGACCCCGGCTTCGAATGGGCGATCCGGCGCGCGCGATTGCGCTATGCAAACGCCATGTTCCGCCGTGACGAAGTCCGCGCTGCAGTGCGCCACGTCAAGTCCGGCGGTACGCTCTGGTATGCACCGGATCAGGAGTACCGTCGCGGAGAACGAGTGTTTGCGCCGTTCTTCGGCATCCCGGCATCGACCATCACCGCCACCCACCAGTTGGCACGCCTGAGCGGCGCCGCGGTGATCGGTTTCGAACATCGTCGCGAGGCCGACGGCAGCTATCGGCTGCGCCTGCACCCGCCACTCGCCGGTTTCCCCAGCAACGACGCGCTGGCGGACACCACGCGCGTCAACGCGATGCTGGAACACATCGTGCGCCAGGCGCCTGAGCAGTATTTGTGGCTGCATGGGCGCTTCAAGACGCGGCCGACGCGGGAAGAAGCGTCGCTGTATGCCTAAAATCCAGGGTTTTCCCGGCTGATCGCCCCCCGATGACCACCACGCTGTCCGAATCCAATCTGCCAGGCCTGACCCGCGTGCATCGCGGCAAGGTCCGCGACGTTTACGCGCTGCCCGAACAGCGCCTGCTGATGGTCGCCACCGACCGCCTTTCTGCGTTCGATGTGATCCTGCCCGACCCGATTCCGGGCAAGGGCGAGATCCTCACCGAGATGTCTAACTTCTGGTTCGCGCTGACGGCGCCGACCTGCCCGAACCACCTGACCGGCATCGATCCCGCCAGCGTGCTGCCGCCGGGCACCGACGTGGCGCTGTATCAGCGCCGCAGCGTGGTTGCGCGGCGCTTGAAGCCGGTACCGGTGGAGGCGATCGCGCGCGGTTACCTCATCGGTTCCGGCTGGAAGGAATACCAGGCGCGCGGCAGCGTCTGCGGCATCGCGCTGCCCGCCGGCATCGAGATGGCGGGCGAGTTGCCCGAGCCGCTGTTCACGCCGTCGACCAAGGCTGCGGTTGGCGATCACGACGAGAACATCGGCTTCGACCGCGTGGTCGAACTGGTCGGTGCGGATCTGGCCGAACGGATGCGCGCGGCGACGCTGGCGCTGTACGCGCAGGCGCGGCGCCATGCGGCGACGCGCGGGATCATCATCGCCGACACCAAGTTCGAATTCGGTCTCGACGAAGACGGCACGCTGCGCGTCATGGATGAGATGCTCACCCCCGACTCCTCGCGCTTCTGGCCCGCCGCCGATTGGATGCCTGGCCGCAACCCTCCCTCCTTCGACAAACAGTACGTGCGCGACTATCTAGAATCGCTCGACTGGAACAAGACCGCGCCCGGGCCGGCAATTCCCGCGGAAATCATCGAGGGCACGCGGGCGAAGTATGCCGAGGCCTTGCGGTTGTTGACGGCGTGAGTCGAGGCCGGCACCTGTGGGAGCGGGTTTATCCCGCGACCTCTCGCTTTGCTCCCACAACACAGCAAGAGCTCGCGGGATAAACCCGCTCCCACAAACAGCATCCAGCCATGAGCCTTTCTCCCGATCGCCTTTCCGCCCTCGCCGCCTTCGCCCGCTCGCATCTCGGCGAACTCGACGAAGCGCCAACCGCCGCCTCCGCCGACGCCAGCTTTCGCAGTTACTGGCGCGTGCGTCAGGGCGTGCGCAGCTGGGTGGTGATGAACGCGCCGCCGGACAAGGAGGACGTCGGTCCGTTCATCGATATCGCCACCCGCCTGCGCGCGGCCGGACTCAACGCACCGGAGGTGATCGCCCAGGACCTGGAGCAGGGTTTCCTGCTGCTCAGCGATCTTGGCGTTCGTACCTACCTGCCCGAGCTCGACGAGGGCTCGGTCGAGGCGCTGTATGGCGATGCGCTCGACGCGCTGCAGACCATGCAGTCGCAGGTCGTTGTCTGCGGCCTGCCGGCCTACGACGCGGCGCGCCTGAGCGCCGAGATGGCGCTGTTTCCAACCTGGTTCCTGCAACGACACCTCGGCCGTGAGGCGAATCGCGCCGAGGCAGAGTTGATCGCGAGCTGCACGCAGCGACTGCTCGACAGCGCGGCCGAACAGCCGGTCGCCTTTGTCCATCGCGATTACCACTCGCGCAACCTGATGATCGTGCCCGGCGCCAATCCCGGGATCATCGACTTCCAGGATGCGGTGGTCGGCCCGGTCACCTACGACCTGGTCTCGCTGCTGAAGGACTGCTACATCCAGTGGCCACTGGCGCGTGTTCATGGCTGGGCCGAAGCCTACCGCCAACGACTGGTCGGGGCGGGCATGATCGAGGTCGGCCCGACTCGCTGGCGCCGCTGGTTCGACTGGATGGGCCTGCAGCGGCATCTCAAGGTGCTCGGCATCTTCGCGCGATTGAACTATCGCGACGGCAAGGCCGGGTACTTGAACGATCTGCCGCTGGTGCTCGATTACACGCTGGCGGTATGCGCGCGCTACGGTGAACTGGCGGCGTTCGGGGAATGGCTGGAGAGGATCACGCGTGACGTCGATCTGACCCGGCCAAGGGTTTGAGCTGCTTCCCCGGTGCGTGGGTTTTTGTCGGAGCTGGCTTTTGTGGGAGCTGGCTTTTGTGGGAGCTGGCTTTTGTGGGAGCTGGCTTTTGTGGGAGCTGGCTTTTGTGGGAGCGGGTTTATCCCGCGATCTGGCTGCCAAAAGCTCGCGGGATAAACCCGCTCCCACAAAAACCAGCTCCAACAGAAACAACGGCTACAGGAGCTTGCGGGCCAAGGCGAACGCAATCGCCGCCGCCACCAGCGACAGCAGCACATTGGCGAGCACGTAGACCACCGCGATGCGCTCCTGCCCGCGCAGCCACAGCCCGAGCGCATCGAGGCTGAAGGCCGAGAAGGTGGTCAGTCCGCCGAGGAACCCCACCAGCACCAGCGCATGCACGCTGGCCGTGTCGTGGCGCGCGCTGGCCCAGGCGAAGAAGGCGCCGGCGAGTGCGCAACCCACCATGTTTACGGTCAACGTCGCCCATGGCGCCGGCGCGCCGAGCAGGCGAACGATACCCTGCCCGACCCAGAAGCGCGTCAATGCACCTCCAGCTCCGCCGAGGGCGACCAGCAGACTGAGGGCGAGAAGGTTCATCGGGCGGGGCACCGGCAAAGCCGACGCGCACGCCCGCCCCTGGAGGGCCGCGCGCCTGCGCGGCCGCTGTGCAACGATTCGACGCCAGGCGCAGTGGCGCAGGCGCGCCGCCCTGCAAAGGCAAGGGCGTGCACCGCACTACCCGCTCCGCGCGCGCCGTAACCCTTGCCCCGCTTCATTTCCGCCCTCCCAAGGCTTCCCGGCGCCGCTGCCTGATCCACTCCAGTCGCTCCCTGATCTTGATCTCCAATCCGCGCTCGACCGGCTGGTACAGCACCTGCTCGCCGATTTCCTCGGGAAAACCGCGTTGATCGAAGGCGATGCCCTGGTCGGCCTCGTGGTCGTACTGGTAACCCTTGCCGTAGCCCAGGCCCTTCATCAGTTTGGTCGGCGCGTTGCGCAGTTCCAGCGGCACCGGAAGGCTGCCGCCCGACTCGACCAGCGCGCGCGCTGCCTTGTGCGCCATGTAGGCGGCGTTGCTCTTCGGCGCCACGGCCAGGTACAGCACCAGTTGCGCCAGCGCGACTTCACCCTCGGGCGAGCCGAGGCGCTCCCAGGTCTGCCAGGCGTCGATCGACATGGACAGCGCGCGCGGGTCGGCATTGCCGATGTCCTCGCTGGCGAAACGCGTCAGCCGCCGCGCGAGGTAGGTGGGATCGCAGCCGCCATCGAGCATGCGGCAAAACCAGTACAGCGCGGCGTCGGCATTGGAACTGCGCAGCGTCTTGTGCAGCGCCGAGATCTGATCGTAAAAGGCTTCGCCGCCCTTGTCGAAGCGCCGGAAGCTCTCGCTGACCACGCTGCGCAGCAATTCGAAAGTGATCTCGCCGCCGTCGTCGATCTGGTCGGCAGCGATGTCGAGCAGGGTCAGCGCGCGGCGCACATCGCCATCGGCAACTTCGGCGAGGCGCTCCAGCGCGGCCGGTTCGGCGCTGAGTGAGCGCGCCCCCAGGCCGCGCTCGCGATCGCCGAGCGCGCGCCGCAGGGCGGCCAACAATTCGTCGGCAGACACGGGCTTGAGCACATGCACGCGACAGCGCGACAGCAGCGCCGAATTGACCTCGAATGAGGGATTCTCGGTGGTGGCACCGATCAAGGTTATGGTGCCGTCCTCCACATGCGGCAGGAAGGCGTCCTGCTGCGCCTTGTTGAAACGGTGCACCTCGTCGACGAACAACACGCTGCGCTTGCCGAGATCGCGATTGGACTTCGCCGCTGCGACTGCAGCGCGCACCTCGGCGACGCCACCGAGCACCGCCGACATTGCCATGAACTCGGCCTCGCCGGCATGCGCGCACAAGCGCGCCAGCGTGGTCTTGCCGCAACCCGGCGGGCCCCACAGGATCATCGAATACGGCCGACCGGCTTCGAGCGCCTTGCGCAACGGCTTGCCCGGCGCCAGCAAATGCCCCTGGCCGACGATCTCGTCGAGCGTGCGCGGCCGCATGCGCTCGGCGAGCGGGGCGGAAGGCGCGGCGGGG
>CALEZI010000112.1 GCA_937928755.1 uncultured Rhodanobacteraceae bacterium
TCGAATGGGAGAGCAATTTTGTCGGCGGCCCCAACCCAAGGCATAGGGTCTACGATTGGTCGTTTCTCAATGCGTCAACAACACCTCATCCACCCCGCGCAGATCGTCGATGCCGGCGACGATGACCTGCTGTCCAGGGGTCAGGCCGTCGAGGACTTCGAAGGCGGATACCGAACTGGCACCGAGTTTGATCGGCTGGCGGGTGGCGACGTCGCCCTCGATGACCCAGGCGAAGCTGGCGTCGCGCTCGAAGGCGGGTCCGCGTTCGACCAGCATCACGTCGGGCTTCTCTTCCAGCAGCACGCGCACCTGCACACGCTGGTTTTGGCGTAGCGCGGCGACGTTGGCATCGGTCAGGCGGATGCGCGTCAGCACCTGCGCGTTCTGCACTTCCGGCGAGACCAGCCGCACTTCGCCGCGCAGGCGCTCGCTGCCGACGGTGATTTCGGCGCTCTGGCCCGGAGCCAGGGTTTCGGCGTAGACCTCGGCGACGGCCGCCTCGACTTCGAGTTCGGTCAGGTCGACCACCATCATCAGCGCCTGGTTGGCGGCGACATTGGCGCGGTCGGTGACCAGCCAGTTGCCGACCACGCCGTCGAACGGCGCGCGCACTTGCAGCGCGGCGACCTGGCGCTGCAGTTCGCTGACCAGCAACTGCTGTCCCGCCAGCTGCTCATCGAAGGAACGTAGCTCCAGCGCCAGCGCATCGCGCTCCAGCGCCAGATCGGCCTCGGCCGTGGCCAAGGTGATGCGGGTGCCCTGAACCGTGTCCTGGGCGCGCTTGAAGTCGATTTCCGGCAGCGCGCCGAGCTTGAACGCGCGCTCCGTGCGTTCCAGTTCGCGGCTGGCGGCGATGTCGGCAATGCGTGCGGCGTCGATCGCGCGGCGCTTTTCCAGCAGCGTGCGGCGGTTGGTGATTTCCTGACGCGAGCGCTCGGCGTTGACCCGCGCCAGCGTCGACTGCTCGCGCTTGAGTTCGCTCTCCAGCTCCGGGCTGTCGACCTCGGCGAGCAACTCGTTCTTGCTGACCAGATCGCCGGGCTCGACCACGAAACGCACGATGCCGGGCGCCGAGGTGTACAACGATGGCGAGCGTGCCGCGACCACCCGACCCTGCGACGACACATCGCGCACCAGCGTGCCACGCTTGACCTCGGTGATGCGCACGCGCTCGCGCGGCAGTGTGCGCTCTGCGGTCAGCACCGGGCCGATCAGGTACACCGCGCCGACGAGCAGCACCACGGCCGCCACACCGATGGCCAGCCGCTTGCGCGAAAATACGCTCGAAGCGGTTTGCAACGGGCGATCAGTGGCAGAGGTGTCTCGGAACATGCAGAGGCGCCATCGGTTGGGACGCCCATTCGATGCACGTCGCGTGCCATCTTTCAAGTAGTTGTTTTGTATGAATTATTGCGCCGAACACTGGAGACCGGACGAGCTGCGGACGGTGTCCGGACAGCGGGAGAAAGGAAATTGGAAAAAGGAAAAAGGGAAAAGGGAAAAAGGAAAAGGGTAGAAGCCAAAGCGGCATGGCGGCGGCGTGCGGACTCACGCTTTTCCCTTTTCCCTTTTTCCCATCCCACGCGCTACCGTAGCGTGTGCGCCACTGCCAACCAGGAGTCTGCAATGAAGTGCCCGAAATGCCACGCCGACATGGAAAAAGTGGCTACCGCCCATGGCGTCGTTGATCGATGCACCTCTTGTCGCGGGATGTGGTTCGACCTGATGGAACACGAAGAGATGAAGGGCGATGCCGAACTGCTCGACATCGGCAGCAGCGCGATCGGCCGGATCAACAACACCATCGAGCGCATCGACTGTCCGGTATGTCCGAACACCCGGATGATCCGCATGGTCGATCCGCAACAGCCGCACATCTGGTTCGAGAGCTGCCCGATCTGTTATGGCCGCTATCTGGATGCAGGCGAATTCCGCGACTTGAGCGAACTCACCCTCGGCGACTGGTTCAAGCGCTGGCGCGCCAAGGCGCGCGATTGATCTGAACGAAGGCGTGACATGGAACCCGTCGCAGTTCCATGTTTTTGCTCCACCTGTGGGAGCGACCTTGTGTCGCGAGCTCTGAGGGTGACAGCTAGCGACACAAGGTCGCTCCCACAGGTTTGATATGCCAACAAGCGCGTGGCTCGGCACTCAGCGCGGTGCCACGCCCAGGTAGCTGGCATCGTGAAATGTCGCGACCCACTGCGGCCGATAGGCGACGACCATGGTCAACAAGGCGCCGGTGGCGAAGCCTTCGGGGAACATCAGCGCCGGCACCGTCAGCAGGAAGTTCTCGCTAAGTGTCGGCAGCGCGTAGGCTCCCAGCCAGACCAGTGTCAGCAGCTTGCCGACCTGGGCGATGGCGATGGCCAACGCCCCGGCAAAGAAGGCGTTGAAGAGCAAGTAGACGAACAGGTGCAGCGGAAAACGGCGCTGGGCGAAGTCGAGCAGTGCGGTGGTGACCAGCACCGGGACCAACCCGGTGTAGACGAAATCCAGCAGCGGACTCAGCCAGTAGCGCTGCCATGACGCGGCCACGATGGCCACCGCCAACGCCTGGGCAATCAGCGCGAAGCGCCAGCCGAACATCAACGCCGCGGCACTGGCGCCGAACAGGTGCAGATCCAGTCCCGGCTGCAACTCGATGCGCGCCAGGCGTGCGGCCACCGACAGCGCGAGCACCACGGCAAACACCGATTGCGCTTCGAAATCGCGCATCCGGCGCCAGTCGATGCCGCGCAATGCGACCAATACGGCACCGGCCGCCAGCAACGCGCTGGTCGTTACCAGCCAGGTCGGCGGCACGATTGCCGGGTGCATCGGGCGCTGTTCTCCTCCAATGGTGCGCAGTTGCAACTGTCGCAGTGGCTCACCAAGCGTGCGCTGATCTGCGTCAAACCCGCGCCTACGAAACGTACATCGCGTGCACGCCGACATCACTCCGGGCTACCTCGATCGTGGCGCTTTCGACCAATGGTGAATGGCGAGTGAAAGGCGCGGCTCGCACCATGCGAACGCCGCTTTCGGAGTGGCCTGAGCTGCGCTTGACCGGCGTCATGGGCGAAACCCGCCTCGACGCCCAATCCTGCAGTCCATGCCCGCGGACACCATCAGCTCGGAGGGGAGTAATTCATGATCGCCACACAGCCCAAGCGTCGCCTGCTGGCGCGCATCGTTGCATTGACCCTGGCGCTGGGCGCGCCGATGTGGGTCGGCGCGCAGACCACCAAAGAAGCGGAACTCGAAAGCCGCGTTCAGCAACTCGAAGCACAACTGGCCGAGCTGAAGGCGCTGGTCCAGGCGCAGCGCGCAGCACCAGCCGATGGGACCGCGGTTGCCGCGGCGCCGGCGCCCGCCGCCGCTCCCGGCGCACCGCCGCCACCACCGCCGATCCAGGCGACCACGATCACGCCGGGCGCAGCGCCGGGCACCAAGTTCACGGTCGGCGGCTTCATCCGCAGCGACATGCTCTACACGCAGAGCGACGATGGCGAGATTCCGGATGGCGCAGCGGCCCGCGATCTCTACCTGCCCGGCCAAACACCGGTGGGCGGGCAAAACGAGGGCACGGATCTCGATGCGCACGTCAAGTTTTCGCGGTTGTGGTTCGGCATCGACAACGTCTCCGATGGCGGCGACAAGATCACCGCCCGCGTCGAGGTCGACTTCTTCGGCAATGCGCTCGGCAACGCGGCGTCCACCAATACCTACGGCGCGACCGTACGCCACGCCTTCGTCGGCTGGAACCAGTGGCTGGTCGGCCAGACCTGGTCGAATTTCCAGGATCTGGCCTCGATGCCCGAGGCGGTCGACTTCATCGGCGCGACCGACGGTACCGTGTTCGTGCGCCAGCCGCAGATCCGCTACAGCAATGGCCCGTGGTCGTTCTCGATGGAAAATCCGGAGACCACGATCACGCCCTTCCGCGGCGGAACGCGCATCTCCAGCGACGACAACAACCTGCCCGACCTGATCGGTCGCTACACCCACAAAGCCGCCTGGGGACACCTCACCGGGGCGCTGATGCTGCGCCAACTGTCCTACGAGACGGTCGGCGCCAATGCCATCGACGACACCAGTTACGCGTTCGCCGCCAGCGTTTCCGGCCGCTACAACTTCAACCCGAACAACGACATCCGATTCGCCGTCAACGCCGGCAGCGGCATCGGCCGCTACATCGGCCTGGGCGTCGCCAGTGACGCCGTGCTCGACGGCAACGGCGATATCGATGGCATCGATGGAGTCGCCGGTTATGTCGGCTTCCACCACAACTTCAGCCCGACCTTGCGCGGCAACCTCTATTACGCGGCGTCGCGGTACGACAACGATGCGAATCTGACCGGGGGTGCTGTCAGCGAGTCGGTGAGCTCGATCTCGGCGAACCTGATGTACTCGCCGATTCCCAAGCTCGATCTCGGCGCCGAGTTGCGCTTTGCCGAGCGCGAGCTGGAAAACGGCGTCGACGGCTCGCTGACACGCCTGCACCTGCTGGCGCGATATTCGTTCTAGCAGCGATCGCGGGCAGAGCCCGCTCCCACAGCCTTGCGACAATCCTGGGAGCGGGCTTCGTCCGCGTTGCGTTTGCGGGTCCAGACTTGTCTGGACGCTCTTCCCCCAGTTCACCTGCATCGCGGCGGCCGCGGCACGCGGGTGAAGCGTCCAGACAAGTCTGGACCCACAACGGCTCGCAATCTGGCAGCCTTTCCCGCGCCCCCGCGCTGCTCTGGTTGGCCCAGGCTTGTCTGGACGCTGTTGCTCCAATGCCGCGAATGCGTCCAGACAAGTCTGGACCCACAACGGCTCGCAATCCGCCAGCCTTTCCCGTTCCCCGTACTCGCTGCCCTGTGCCGCGTGCCCCCGCTCTCCCTATACTGGCGGCTTGCCCGGTCTTGGGGAGACCGGGTTCCTCTGCTCAAGCCGATCCGCATGAAAAAGACCCAGCTCTATCTTCTGGCCCTGATCGTGTCCGCGATTGGCCTGTCCTGGGCCTGGTACAAGTGGCAGGTGCTGCAGTTTCCGCTGAGCCCGCGCGAAGAGGTCGAGGTCTGGTCGATCGAGGCGCGGCTGGAGTTTCAGGGCAACGGCGGACCGAACAAGGTGCGCCTGCAATTGCCGTCGCGCGGACCCGGCGCGATCCCCGGCTTCACCGTCATCGATGAGCGCCTGATCTCACGCGGATACAGCGAGCAGGTGACCAAGGGCAAGGAAGGCCGTCAGGTCGAATGGGTGGTGCGCCGCGCGTCCGGGCGCCAGGTCCTCTACTACCGCGCCAACGTGGTGCGCGACACCGCCGCCGCGGTAGAAACCGGTGAGCCCAAACTACGCACGCCACCCGATCTGACCGAGGTGCAGGCCGCCGCCATCGACACCATCTTCGAGGACGTCAAGGCGCGCTCGGCCGACATCGTCACCTTCACCCGCGAATTCGTCCGCGAGTTCATCGCCGAACAGCCGCGCGACGAAGCGCGGGTGCTGCTGGATGGCTTGTACAGCGCGGAGGATCGCGCGCAGTTCATCGCCCGCGCGCTGGCGATCCGCAACATTCCTGCGCGCGTGCTGCACGGCATGTCGTTGGGCGAGCCGAAGGCATTCCAGCAACTGCAGCCGTTCCTGCAGGTGCATAACGGCAGCCAATGGGTGGTGATGAACATCGCCACCGCGGAGGAAGGACTGCCGGAGAATTTCTTCCTGTGGACGCGCAGCCCGCGCGATCTGCTGGTTGTCGAAAGCGACAAGCGTCCCAAGATCGAGTTTGCGGTGCAACGCAACCTGGCCGACGCGGTGGCCATTGCCACCCGGCGCACCGAAGTGCGCTCCGAGAATCTGGTCAAGTATTCGCTGCTCGGCCTGCCGGTCGAGATGCAGGGCGTCTACCGCATCTTGCTGACGGTGCCGATCGGCGCCTTCGTCATGCTGATCCTGCGCAACGTGATCGGATTCAAGACCTTCGGCACCTTCATGCCGGTGCTGATCGCGCTGGCTTTCCGCGAGACCAAGATCGTCTCCGGCGTGATCCTGTTCACGCTGGTGGTGTCGCTCGGCCTGCTCGCGCGCTTTTACCTGGAACGCTTGCGCCTGCTGCTGGTGCCGCGCCTGACCAGCGTGCTCATCCTGGTGATCCTGCTGATGAGCCTGGTCAGCGTGATGGCGCATCAGCTGGATATTCCAGTGGGCCTGTCGATTGCGCTGTTCCCGATGGTGATCATGACAATGACCATCGAGCGCATGTCGATTGCCTGGGACGAGCGCGGTCCGGGCACGGCGATCAAGGAGGGCGTTGGCACGCTGGTGGTCGCCTCGCTGGCTTACCTGGTCATGACCTGGGCGCCACTGGAGCACCTGGTGTTCGTGTTCCCGGAACTGCTGCTGGTGCTGCTCGGCGCCACCCTGCTGCTCGGTCGTTACTCGGGTTATCGATTGCTCGAACTGTTCCGCTTCCGCGCGCTGGCGCGAGAGCGCGATGAGGCCATCAGGAAGGGCACCGCGCATCCGGACGGCGGAGCCGGCGCGCCATGATCCTGACCGCATCCAACTGAGGGTTCCGCGATGATGAACCCCTTCACCATCGTCAAGCGCCTGCGCGAGATCGGCCTGGCTGGAATCAACCAGCGCAACGCCGACTACGTGCTGCGTTACAACCCGCGCAAGTTTTATCCGCGCGTCGACGACAAGGTGCTGACCAAGAAACTCGCCCTCGAACACGGGTTGCCGGTACCCGATTTGTACGCCGTGGTACGCGAAGAGCATGAGATCGAGGAGTTGCACGCCAAGCTCAAGGACCGCGAAAGTTTCGTTGCCAAACCGGCGCATGGTTCCGGTGGCGACGGCATCCTGGTGATCACCGGCCGCCGCGGCGCCAAGTACCGCCGCGCCAACGGCCAGCTGATGGACCAGGAGGACTTCGAGCATCACCTGTCGAACACGCTGTCGGGTTTGTTCAGCCTTGGCGGACAACCGGATGCGGTGCTGATCGAATACTGCGTGATGTTCGATCCGATCTTCGATCACGTCAGCTACAAGGGCGTGCCCGATGTGCGCGTGATCGTCTTCCGCGGCTATCCGGTGATGGCGATGATCCGCTTGCCGACACGCATGTCCGACGGCAAGGCCAATCTGCACCAGGGCGCGATCGGCGTCGGCATCGATATCCCGACCGGCCTGACCCGCCGCGGCGTCTGGGGCAACGAGCCGGTCAAGGAACACCCGGACACCGAGCATTCGATCATCGGCCTGACCATCCCGCGCTGGGAGGAACTCTTGATGATCGCCGCGCGCGCCAGCGAGATGAGCGGTCTGGGCTACGTCGGCGTCGATCTGGTGCTCGACAAGAATCTCGGCCCGCTGATCCTGGAGCTGAACGCGCGGCCGGGCCTCGCCATCCAGATCGCCAATGGCAACGGGCTGGTGCACCGGTTGAAGAAGATCGAGGCGATCGAAACCCCCGATCCCGATCCCGCTGCGCGCGTGGCGTTTTCCAGACGCGAGTTCCCGACCTTGTAGGTCACGTTGGCCCCGTCGGGGGCCTACGTGACATCGCGAACCTTGTCACGTAGGCCGTAACCGGCCAACGTGACCTTCTATGACCCTACTCTCAGTCAAGCAGTCACCGATAGTTT
>CALEZI010000113.1 GCA_937928755.1 uncultured Rhodanobacteraceae bacterium
ACCTGAACCTGCGCCAGAACGAGGAAAACGCGGCGATCATCGAAAAGGCGAACAAAGCGATCAAACAACTGGCCGAAAATGAGAAGTACGACCTGATCGTGCAGGATGTCGTCTGGGTCAGCCCGCGGCTCGATATTACCGACAAGGTGATCAAGGCGCTGTCGGAAGCCAAGGAGGCGAAATAGGCGACCGCGTCGGCTAGATGGTGCGCGCGATCGCTTCTGCCCTGCGTCTGGACGAGATCGTTGCGCGTCTCGGAGGCGAGCTGTGCGGCGACGGCGCGGTGGTCGTCGGCCAGGTGGGGACGCTGCACTCGGCACAAGCGGGTCAGATTGCCTTTCTTGCCAATCCACGCTATCGCCAGCAACTGTTGACCACCAGGGCCTCGGCCGTCATCGTTCCGCCGCAGTTCGCCGCTGCCACGAGTCTGCCGCGCATCGTGCACGCGAATGCCTATGCCTACTACGCACGCGTCGTCGCTCTGCTCAACCCGCCGCGCACGCATGTGCCAGGAATTGGCCGAAACGCCGTGCTACGCTCGACGCTGCCGCCGTCGGTCAGCGTCGGCGACAACGTTGTCGTTGGTGAAGGGGTCAGCATCGGCGAGAATGTCGTTCTCTTTCCCGGTTGTGTGATTGGCGACGGCGTCCGCATCGGGGACGATTCCTTGCTCTACCCGAATGTCGTCGTGTATCACGATTGCGTGATCGGCAAGCGGGCGATCATCCACGCAGGGGCGATCATCGGCGCAGATGGCTTCGGCTTTGCCAAGGAGAGTGGCGGCTGGCTGAAGATTCAGCAGATTGGTCGCGTGCTGATCGGTGACGATGTCGAGATCGGTGCCAACACCTCGATCGACCGCGGCGCGCTCGACGACACGGTGATCGGCAACGGCGTCAAGCTCGACAATCAGATTCAGATTGGTCATAACGTGGCGATCGGCGACCACGCTGCCTTGGCCGGGTGCGTCGGCATCGCCGGGAGCAGCCGTATCGGTCGCCGATGTACGGTCGGTGGGGCTGGCATGATCATCGGTCACCTCGACTTGGCGGACGACGTGCACATCTCGGCCGGAACGATGGTCACCCACAGCCTGGCGCAACCCGGTCAGTACACGAGCATCTTCCCGCTCGCGGCGCACAAGGAATGGTTGCACAATGCCGCGCAACTCAAACGCCTGGCCAGGCTGGCGGAACGGGTGGCCGAACTTGAGAAGAAACTCGACCTGATGGAGAAGAAGACTTGAACGTAATGGACATACACGAGATTCTCGAGCATCTGCCACATCGCTATCCGTTCCTGCTCATTGACCGCGTGCTCGCTTGCGAGCCTGGCAAGGCGATACACGCCTACAAAAACGTGACCATCAACGAACCGTTCTTTTCCGGTCACTTTCCGCATCATCCGGTGATGCCCGGCGTCCTGATCATGGAGGCACTGGCGCAGGCAGCCGGCATCCTGTCGTTTCGCACGATGGGCGAAAAGCCGGACGCGAGTTCGGTCTTCTACTTTGTCGGGATCGACGCCGCACGTTTCAAGAAGCCGGTGACGGCGGGCGATCAACTGCACCTGCACGTGGCGATCCAGCGCCAGATGCGTGGCATCTGGAAGTACGCTGCCGAAGCGCGGGTCGATGGTGAGGTGGTCGCCGAGGCCGAACTGATGTGCGCCAAGCGAAATGTCGCTTGAGGCGCCGGCAGCGGCGGGGATGATCCATCCCAGCGCCATCATCCATCCGGGCGCCCGTCTGGGCGCCAACGTTTCGGTCGGCCCCTACTCGATCGTCGGCGAACATGTCGAGATTGGCGACAACACGGTGGTCGGCCCGCACGTCGTGATTTCCGGGCGAACGCGCATCGGCTGCGACAACCGGATCTTCCAGTTCTGCTCGCTGGGCGAGGTGCCACAGGACAAGAAGTACGGGGGTGAGCCAACCTGTCTGGAGATTGGTGATCGCAACACCATCCGCGAGTTCTGCACGTTCAACCTGGGTACCGCGCAGGATGTCGGCATCACGCGCGTTGGCGACGACAACTGGATCATGGCTTACGTGCATATCGCGCACGATTGCCAGGTCGGCAAGCACACGGTATTTGCCAATAATGCGCAACTTGCCGGACACGTGCACGTCGATGATTGGGCCATCCTCGGCGGTTATACCGGTGTGCACCAGTTCTGCCGGATCGGCGCGCATGCGATGACTGCCGTCGGTACCGTCGTCCTGCAGGACATTCCGCCCTTCGTCATGGCTGCCGGCAATACCGCCAGTCCCTTTGGCATCAACGCCGAAGGGCTGAAGCGGCGCGGTTTCTCGGCGGAGGCGCTGCTCGTGCTGAAGCGCGCCTACCGGACGGTCTACAAGTCGGGCCTGATGCTGGAAGAAGCGCGCGCCAGACTCGAACAGGAGGTCATTGCTCACCCGGAGATCAGTCCGCTGGTCGACTTTCTGGCGGTGTCAAAGCGCGGCATCATTCGATGAGCCAGCCTGCCGTACGCGTCGCCATGGTCGCCGGCGAGGCGTCCGGCGATCTGCTCGCCAGCCAGTTGATGCAGGCGATTCAGGCAAGGCTTCCAGAGGCAGTCTTTTTCGGCATTGGCGGTCCGAAGATGATGGCGCTGGGTTTCGACGCCTGGTATCCACTGGAAAAACTGGCTGTCCGCGGCTACATCGAAGTCCTCCGGCATTTCCGCGAGATCTCGGGAATTCGGCGCGAGCTGAAGCGCCGCTTGCTGGCCGATCCGCCGGATGTCTTTGTCGGGGTTGATGCGCCGGACTTCAACCTGGCGGTCGAGAAAGCTCTCAAGCGACGGGGAATTGCCACCGTCCACTACGTCAGTCCGTCGATCTGGGCCTGGCGTGGCGGGCGGATCAACAAGATCGGTGCGGCGGTTGCCTGTGTGCTGACGCTTTTCC